>JAHEOI010000034.1 GCA_018610125.1 Verrucomicrobiota bacterium | reverse complement strand
TCCCATCCCAGGATACGCTTTGCCTTTTCGATATCCGCCCAAGTCTCTTTCAAGTCAGCCTTATGAAAAGGCTTATACTCAATCTTCGCCTCTTTTCCAAGCTCTTTCTCGATCTGCCGAATCACTGTCGTCAGAGCGACCGGATTTCGCCCTCCTCCAAGATTGATGATCTCGTAACCGACCTCGCTGATAGCCTTGACTGTGCCGGCTGCGATATCGTCAACGTAAGTAAAATCGCGGCTTTGAGATCCATCGCCGAACAACTGGATCGGCTCCCCTTCATCAACCCATTTGATAAACCGGAAGATGCTCATGTCAGGTCGACCGGCGGGACCATAGACCGTAAAGTAGCGGACCACGCTGATATCGAGTCCGTAAAGGTCGTGGTAAGTATAAGCCATCACCTCCGCCGCTTTTTTTGAGGCCGCGTATGGGGAGATCGGGGTATTGACCGGCAGGTCCTCATTGAACGGCATCTTCTGGCCGGCATAGAGGGAGGAGGTCGAAGCCAAGACCATCTTTCGGATCTCGTGGCCCCGCATCAGCTCGAGTAGATTGAGGGTCCCTTCAGCATTGGTCGAAAGGTAGACGTACGGGTTTTCCATGCTGTACCGGACGCCGGCGCGAGCGGCCAAATTCACCACGGCATCCAAGCGATGCTCCTCAAACAACGGGGCCAGGGCCTCACGATCCTCAATATCGACCTGCTTGAACTCAAACCCTTGCCGAGCCTTGAGTCGATTCAGGCGATAGTCTTTTAGTCGGGCGTCGTAGTAATGGTTAAGGTTATCGATGCCGATGACCTGATGCCCGCTCTCGAGCAACTGCTCGGCGGTCTTGGCCGCAATGAATCCCGCTACTCCGGTGACAAGGTAAGTCATGTTTTCTGTTCTCGCGCCTAAGGCGCGGTTATTGGTTATTGGTTCCTTGATAGGCCCCCGTCCCCGAGGTCCCATTTTTTGAGGACGTCGGGGACAACGTCCCTATCAGGTTCTTTGCTGGGTGTCGATATAGATCTCGCGGGGCTCGGCCCGCGGCTCGGCCCGACGATTCCTCGGCCTTCGAGCTCGTCCATGATGCGTGCGGCCCGGGTATAGCCCAACCGCAACCGCCGTTGCAGCAACGAGACGCTTGCTCGCTGCTCGGTCCGGATCACCTCGACGCATTGTTGAATAATGTCTTCATCCTCGTCGCTACCGCTCTCATTGTCGCTGGCGCTTGCCGATTGCTGCAGTTTCTCGTGAATTTCGCTCTCATAGCTCGGCGCTGCTTGCTCCGAAATGGCATCAACGACCGATTGGATTTCCTCGTCGGTGATATACGCCCCTTGCGCCCGCACCAACTGAGCCGACCCCGGCGGCTGGTAGAGCATATCGCCTTTGCCAAGCAGCTTTTCCGCTCCCATCACATCAAGGATCGTGCGCGAATCGACCTTCGCCGCGACCTGAAATGCGATGCGGGCGGGGATATTCGCCTTGATCACCCCGGTGATGACATTCACGCTCGGGCGCTGGGTGGCGACAATGCAATGGATGCCCGCGGCCCGGGCCATTTGGGTAATGCGTGCGATCGCCATCTCGACATCCGATGGCGCCACAAGCATCAGGTCCGCCAGCTCATCAATGATCACGACGATATAGCTTAGCCGATCCGGAATTTCCACCTCGTCATCGCGCGGAACCGAGCTCGCTTGATTGCCCCCCCCGGCGCCAGTCTCCGGAGCGGCCTGCTCACCCTCCGAGCTCGCGCCCTCCGTTGTCTCTTGCCCTGCGGGATTCTTGCCGGATTTCTCTTTCTGCTTCGAGCGTCGGTTAAACGCCTGGATATTGCGGACGCCGGCTTTGGCAAAGATCTGGTAGCGCTTCTCCATTTCGTTGACGACCCACTTCAACGCCGTCACAACCTTCTTGGACTCGGTGACCACCGGCACAATCAGGTGCGGCAGCTTGTTGTATTGCTGGAGCTCCACCACCTTGGGGTCGATCATCACGAACCGGAGGTCCTCCGGGGAGAACTGGTAGAGGAGGGACCCGATAATGCCGCTGATGCAGACTGATTTCCCGGAACCGGTGCTGCCTGCGATGAGCAAGTGCGGCATCTCGGCAAGGTCGCCGATGACCGGATTCCCGTAGACATCCTTTCCGAGCGCCAACGGGATATTCGCCTTGCTCTTTTGCCATTCCGGCGACTCCATGATCTCACGAATGACCACCTGCGTCTTGACCTTATTCGGCACCTCGATGCCGACCGATCCCTTACCGGGAATGGGGGCCAGGACATTGATCCGCTCCGCTTTCATCGCGGCAGCAATGTTGTTGCTTAGGTTGGTGATCTTCTCGAGCTTGACCCCGGGGGCCGGATTGAGCTCAAAGCGGGTAATCGTCGGGCCTTTCGTGATATCTCCGAGGGTGACTTCGATCCCGAACTGCGCCAGGGTGCTCTGCATCAACTTGGCGTTGGCCATGAGACCGTCCTTGGTCTCGGAGGGTTGATCCGGCAGCTCGGGCGACTTCAAGTGATCCAATACGGGCAAGTGGTAATCTTTGCCCAGTGACGGTCCGGTCGCCGGGGTCACCAAGGCCGACTTCTTGGCCCCGCCCCGCTCAAGACGGGGCGCACTCGCATCGGTGACCTTCGGGGCTTGTTCCTCCTTCGACGATTTCCCTGTCGACTCCCCCGCAGCCCGCTTATCGACCCCATTTATGTTCGGCCTGTCTGTCTGCCCAAGCACGCTCTCCTTTGAAGCCGCAGGAACCTCTCGCTCAGTTTCCTGTTGCTGCTCCTGCTGCCCCGAATCCGTATCCTCATCGGCAAACGGCGAGACTTCCTTCTTCTTCTTTTTCGACTTGCGTCGTTTTCGCTGATCGCCCTCCGGCGGCGCGGTATTATCCTTGATAGTCGGCTCCGGAACCGGCTCCAGATCGGCGCCCAGTCCTGCCTTTTGCGCCTCTTCCTGCAGCTTCTTGGCCTCTTTCGCCAGATCCCGCGCCCGCTTCTGGAGCTTCTCTTCGTCGGTCTCACGGCTCTCTTTCGCAGCTCGACGGCGCTCGATCCATTGACGCACCCAAGCTCCGAGCCGGTAATCCGTAAACGCAACGGTACAGAACAGCAAAATGAGTCCGAAAAGGACGCTGGCGCCGACCATCCCGAAATGGTCAAACAGGTATTGATTGAGCTTTTCGCCCCCCAATCCGCCCATGGTCGGGGTGGTCAACTGTCGCCGCACCGCATCCGTGAAGTGATGGTTGTAGAGGTCCAGCGCGCCCGAGACCGTCCCCAGTAAAAGCAAGCTCGCACCCCAGCGTCGACGCAAATACCCCAGACGCTCCGAGAAATGACCAAGAGAAAAACCGATCAGCAACAGGGGGATCAGAAATGCCGCCGCGCCAAAAAAGAAGAGCGTGCCAAAGGCGACCCATGCCCCAATGATGCCGACCCAGTTGGCGGCCTCATCATTCGCCGGCACCCGATTGACGACCAGGTCATCGGGATTGTACGACCAGAAGGCACAAATAAGCAGGACCGCCACGGCAATGAGGGCCAAGCCCATCACTTCGTGGAACGCATGGGAACGCTTGATATTCGCAGCCGCCTTTCTCGCCATCGATTGGTTTGCCTAATTCTATGCCGCACTGAAACAATGGGACGTCGGGGACGATATCCAAGGGATTCTCCATTCCCCTAAGCCCACCGTCACCGTTCAACGTGTGCCATAGTTTAACGCGCATGGAGAAACCCCGAAAGGGGAATTATTGTGATGCCGTGCGCCATATGAAGATGAGCTTAGGCAAGAAGTTAAACCGGCTGCGCCGATTTGTTGAGGGATGGGCTTACCGAATCGGGAAGCTCCTGGAGGACGAGCTGCACTTCTCGACCAGTCACCGGTTTCTCCACTTTTGGATCCTGGTCGGACGGAATTTTGTCTACAACCGATGTCCCGGACGGGCCGGCGCGTTGGCATTCACAACCGTCTTGGCGCTCATTCCGCTACTCGCCATTGCGATCAGCGTCTCCACCGGCATTCTTCAGAACCAAGGGACCCAAGCAACCCAGAACCTCACTGAAAAGCTCATCGAATACATTGCGCCCCAGCTCGAATTGATCCCGAAGGGAGAAGGAGAGAGCGCCAGCGGCAAGGAGCAGGTGCTCGAGCAGATCACCAATTTCGTTCAAAACATCCGAAGCGGCGCCCTGGGCGTTACGGGTATGATCGCATTGGTGCTCATTGCCATCTCAATGGTCAACACCATCGAGTCCACCTTCAACGACATTTGGGGAGTCGAGCATGGACGAAGCTGGCTGACGCGCATTGTGCATTACTGGTCCGTGCTGACCCTCGGTCCGTTGCTGTTGGTCATGTTGATCGGCATCACCACCGTCCCGTATCTCGAAGGGATCCAAGCCTGGTTTAAAGGGATACCTCTGGTCGGGGAATTGGCCGGACCGAGCTTTCGCTACATCACGGCCGTCGTCCTATTTTCGCTGTTGTACCAATTCATGCCGAATACGCAGGTGCGATGGTTCGCCGCATTCGTCGGCGGCGTGGTCGGTGCGTGCCTCTGGCAGCTCTACAACTCAAGCAATGCGCTCTTCGTCTCCCGCGTCATGCGCGAAGCCGACATCTATGGCAATTTCGCGGTCGTTCCGATCTTTCTCTTTGGGATGTACCTATCGTGGCTCATCCTCCTTTTCGGGGCCCAAGTGGCCCACGCCTACCAAAACCGGCAACATTACCTCCAAGGCAAAATGGCCGAGAGTATTAATGAGCGCGGACGTGAATTGGCCGCATTTCGGATCATGACCCTGATCGCCCAACGCTTCGACACAAGCGCGGCGCCACCGACCGTTTCCGAGATTTGCACACTGTTAAACTTGCCCGATCAATTGGTACGGCAGCTTTGCCATCGGCTAATCACCTATGACCTAATCCATCAAGTGAGCTATCCCAAGCTCGAGGGTTATTTCCCATCCCGCCCATTGGATCGAATTCGAGGGGCCGACATTCTGGATGCCGTGCGCGGGCGCCTTGACGGTCTCCCGGTAGGGATTGAGAACCCGGATGCCTGGTATCGGACCGTGCGGCGGGAATTCGACCGCATCCAGAACGCCGAGCTCACGGTAGCGGAAGAAGTGACCGTCGCCGATTTGGCTCGTCAGCGAAACGGGGTGGCACCAACGGAGCCGGAGCCCGCGGGGACGCAGGAAGAGCACCGTTGAAAGGCGAGCTCCGAAACGGACGTTTTTAACCGCAGATGAGCACGTATGGACGCAGATAGACGGATCAAGTCCGATTATCCCGGAAAGAGCTTTTGTAAGTCTCGGAATGGCTTGAACGGCAAGAGCATGAGCTTGGGGAAGATATAGAGCGGCTCGGCATTGGGCTCTTCCACCGTTCCCGTGATGTGGTAGACAAAAAGCTCGGTAAAGGGTGTCATTGCCAGATTAACCAAGGGACCGACGACCACCATGTCTTCGAGTAAGACCGCTTTGGCGCGCGCCTCAACGTTCCCACGGAGGTCGATTTCCCCTTTATAATTGAGCCCGAATGCAGGCCCGCGGATCTCGAGGTCCTGCGTGTGGATCACACCATTTTCAAGGGTAAAGGAGGCGGTTGCGCGGTCTGCCCGACTGTTCCCAAGACCGGGTGAAATCTTATTGAGCGGGGTCGAGAGGATTCCAAAGATTGGGATATCCCAGATGAGTCCATCCTCAAGCGTGACGTTCCCGTAACCTTGCCAGCTCTGCCAGGCGTCTGTCCTTGCGGATGTGACAACGATCTCGGTTGTCAGCTCTCCTAAGAGCCGGTGACGTCCGGGATAGGCATCGCCCATCAAGGCTTTCAAATTGACTCGGTCAAGCTCGGATTCGAAGCGGAGATCGATATGATCTTCCGGAGCAAACGAGAATTCTCCATTCCCGCGGAGCTTTCCGCGATAAAAATCGGATGTGAGGTTGGTCACGGTTAAGTCATCATTCTTCCAGAGTAGCTTGGCCTCCGGATTGACAAGCTTCAATCGCCATGCCTGAAGCTCCTTTCCTTTGACCGTCAGCTGAATATCCGGCTTTGCCTTTGCCTTTTCCTTTGCCTTTGCCTTTGCCTTTTCCGGCAGTTGAACCGACCCGTTCAGCTCGAGCTCGGGTGGCGAGCTAAATTGAAATGGCTCCAATCGCCGGCTCAGGTTGGTATTAACCATACGGGCGAGGGAGTAAGGACTCCCCCGCCCGTGAAGATTAATGAACTGAAACTGCGGCGACTCGAGGTCCCAGTCAATTCGGTCGGCATGCAATGAATGATTATTTCGCTCCAGGGCAACCTTTCTCAAGCGGGCATAGCGGTTTGTGTAGTTGATTTGTGAGCTGACACGCTCCCACTGCTCACCTCGATAACGCACATCGGGAAGAGTGATTCGACCGTCAATGCCGCCCTTTCCCTTATCGAACGGGCCGTAGACCTTGCCCGTGACTTCTGCCGGTTTGCTCTCATTCAACGGCGCAAAGAATTCATCGGCATCGCCATTAAACAAGGGCTGTAATGCCTTCGCAAAGATTTGGCCGTTCACTTGCAATGCGTAATAGTCGGCTTTGATATCGCATTGATAATCGATGTCCAATCGGCCTTCAGGACGCTTGACGACGAGGTTCGGCAGATGCCATCGAAATTCGGAAAACCGAAAGTGACTCCGAGCCTTCGAAAACGGGATCCCCTCGAAGCTTCCGGATCCGGAGCTCAATTTCCCTTTGATTCGGGTGTTGCCGACCAGCGACCTCACCCACTTGGAGCGTGAACCGTTCCAATCGGGAATGACGCTCTCGGCCGTGGCATGAAATTCCGGCGGGCTCTCCCAAGTGAATTTCTTGAGGTCCCGCTGCACATCCTTCGGTAGCAGTGGCGCTATCCGATGAAGATTAAAATCGAAATCCGCGCCAACCCGGACCTGCCTGTTGGTCAAGTTGACATTGCCGGCCATTTGAACAGAGCGGTTGTAAAGCGTTCCTTTCAATTTCGAGAGTGTCAGCGTGGGCGCATTCCAATTGAAGGAAGCCTCAGCGGTGTCGACGATTAGGTTGGGATAGGTCAGGCCGGTCAGATCGACATCGGCCTCAAGATGGTATGGCGCCAGGTACTGCCATAATTCCGACTTTTGAGGGGCGCGCGGGAGATCGTTCTCTCTCTGAGGTTTTCCAGTAATGTCGACCGCTATGGCATCGACCTTCCCTACCCGTTTGTCCGCCCGAAACCGTACTCGATCGAGCGCCAGCTTTCCTTTCAGCTCCCGCCAAGCGCGTTTCCAGGTTCGGGGTTGCATGGAATGCCTCAGCTTAAGATCGAGCTGCGCGGATTGCGCTCCCCCTTTCGGGACCTCGATTCCGGTGGCTTCCGCTTCCAAATGGGTCCGAAACCATTCTCGGCGACGTTCCTTAGCCGCGTCGCCAGGGCTTTGCCCATGGACCGAGCTTGTGGATAGGGTGGTTTGATCCGCGGCCAGCGACTCGGAGCGAAAGTCCGTGACCAACAAACGGGTTTTGGCCGAGGAGAGATGCCCCTTCGTGATATTGGCGGCGGCAGTGCCGGTCCACTGCATGCGTTGCCATCGCGATGCGCCATAGCTCCCGTTGCCACTTCGCAAATCAAACTCAATCCGGTTGCCGGCCTTGGTGTCGGGAGCCGAGCGAAGGCGGACCGTGATTTCCGTATCTCCAAGGCGCCCCCACTCTCCAACAGTTTGGGGGAGCGTCACTCGCATTCGGCCACGAGAGCTCGCCGGCACTTTGGCATTTCCATGCCATTCGAGTCGGACCTTGGAAGTCTGGCCGATATCAAGCGCTTGGAGTCGGCGCACCCAATTGCCGAGCTGTTGCCAGTCCGGACGTTTTTCCTCACTCGGCTGCCAAACGCCCCAATCGGCCGCCGCCAGCGCATTGGTGACGGTCCCGGCAATTTCCAATTGAGCACCCAACACCTGAGCCCGGAAGAAGTGAACCTTGGAGACACCCTCGCGAATGAGATCGAGCTCGGTTGCAATGTCTTCAAAATGAATGCGCGTCGATTGTTTCGGGCTCTCGGGCACCGGGCAACGGATATCGCCTCCTGTCACTCGCAGAGAATTAATCCTGGGTTCCCAATGCCACAAAGAGATCGGATCCAAACCGAAAATGACGCTATCCGTGGTAATGCTAAGGTCTTGGCCACCGAGCTCTCGCCGAAGCGACATCCCTTCCGCCTCAATCCCATGGAGGGGGGCCAAATGGAGACGGCCAACCTCAACCGTCCAGCCGGGAAGCTGCAATTGGCGCAAGAGTGGCCCTGTGAGAAATCGGGGAAGCCCAACAACCTGACAATAGAACAGTCCCGCCAAGAGAACGAGCACAACCGTCAAGCACGGAAGACACAAACGACGCCAAAGGCGCCGTCGTCTGTTTTGAGATAGGCGCTTGCGCTTGAATCCCATATCGAATCCACCCAAAGATAACACAGAATGGAAATGTTGGGGGCCCCGATAGGGACGTCGTCCCCGAGGTCCTTGTTTCCAAAGAGGGGGCGAAGAGATAAGTGGGACGTCCGGGAGGACGTCCCTATCAGGGAGGAGGGGCGGTGAGATTACGCTTGGTCAACTGATAAACCGACTTTGGGAATTCAAAGACGATAGGCTCTCCGCCCAGCACCACGCAGGCATACGGTCGTCCCGTGGGAGCCTTGCGTCCAAAGGACACCGTCTTAACTGCAGGCGTTTCTCGATTGGGTCGGGCGACCTTTAGGTCGATTCGATAGTTGACCTCTGAAAAGCCAAGCTGTTCCTTGATGTCGCTTCCTTTACCGACCCAAGCCTTGGCACGCAATCGGCTCAAGCGATAGAGCGCTTCCTTGACGGCAAAGGAGTTAATATCCCCGGGATCTCCGGGAGGAACGCCCCATTCCTGATCGTCGCCACGAATCAATTTGCGACTTCGACCCTTTTGATGAATAACGACCTCGGTCAAATTTGTTGAATTCAAGTCCCAGATTTGCCGATCTCGAATCTCATACGGCTCTTGAGGGAGATCGAGGCTTTCAGCCAGGCTGACCCCATAGACCGCATTGTCTTGAGCCCGTCGAGCGTAGACGAGATCGACCTTGTTCGTGCCGAAATCAACCTGCGCCAAGACCCGATTCGTTACAGAGCCATCAACGGTCTTGCTTTGCTTGAGCGTGTATCGCCGAGATGGCGATTCCAAGTGATATTGAGAAAAGTCGGTGACGACATCCTTAACAAACTCCCTGATCTTCAGCTCATTGAGTGAGGTCAGGAAGTCCTCAACCAGGGCCGTGTCGGCGGGGATTGTTTCGGGCTCGGTAATCTGCCAGCTTGAGTCGCCTTGACGCTCAAGCGTGAAATCGCGTTTGCCCTCGACTTCGATCCGATCGACCTGCTTCGCGTCGATACGCAACAAACGGCGATCGCGAAATGCGGTATGGGATCGCTGAAAACGCTTAAACAAGGTTTTGGGCACCGAGACCACATTCTTTCGATTCGGGCACAGCGCATACACGAGCCCGGTACGATTTGTGGGACTCCCGCCGAAGGCAATCTCCGAAACGACATTGGTCTGCTTGGCAAGGATTACCTTTAACCCGGGTGAGCTCAAGCCATACGGCTCGAGATTCGCGTCCGGGTCATCGCTGACAAACTCACGGATCCGAAGGGTCTCCAAGCCTTGCAGCAAGGCGGTGATCCGCCTGTTATCGGCGTTGTCTTTCAACGGTTCGATCATCCGCCACAACTGATTCGTGGGGTCGTGCTGCACGACAAATGCGCGCTCTCCGGACTGCTGCACCCGGATGCGATCGAAATCGAGATCGTCGAGATTCATGAAATCCCGGTCACGCCAAGCCGCGGCGCTTGCGGGAATCTTGGCCACCAACGAAGTATCGGCCAGGAAGATCCCCTCCGACCCGACCAGTTGCAGGTAGATATGCTTCTTCGTCAATGTCTCCTTGCCGATTAAGAGCCCGATCCGTTTGGCCGACGTTCGGAGGTTGAGGCGAATCCGCGGGGGTTCCAGCCCGAAATCGGTCGCGTCCGGCTTTTCGGCCGTACTGCGACGCTCGCTCAACAGGGGCCTTCGAGACGTTAAGGTCAATTCGGTAAGGAGATTGTCGATGCCGCCATCGCTTGCGGGATAATTCAACGGTTGAGTCAGCCGCCAGGCTCGATTCGTTCGCTCGGCCCGGATGACCTCGTTGTCCTGAATCACTTCAACGCTCCGCACATCCTCGGCATCCAAGCCGGGAAGCAATTGGGAAGTCCCGCCGGCACCCGGGTAAAAGCGTTCCTGGTACCAGATCAACGCGGCCAAACCGGCAGCCAATAAAATCAGCCAAAATGTCGTTTGAAATCTCATGAGGGGCCTGTTTTCATCAATGCCTTCGGATCCACCACACAATCATACCGAGGAGCAATATGCCGCCCGGCATGCCGGCCAGGAAGACCCACCGGACCTTTCCGCGCTCGGCCCGGGTCAAATTGAGCTGATACTCCTCGATCGGGTCAGGAGGAATCCGTTTCGACAAGTTGGAGCGGTCGAACAGCCAGTTGATTGCCAAGGCCGCGAAATCACGGTTGGCAAAATGATTGATGGCCGTATTGCTCAAGAAAAAAGAATCGCCAACGACGATCATGCGTGTCGCTCGCTCCCCGGCGTCGAGCCCTTCGACAGTCCCTTCTTCCACGGCCACGGCCAACGGAATTTGGCCGGTACGGGCATCGGGCGAGCGATAAGGCACACCCTCCCGGATATCCGTAATCACCTCACCCTTGACCCCGGTTAAAAAGAGCTCTTCCACCTTGGGCTCATCCGCGGCTTGGGATCCCTTGCCGGCCTTTTCAACCGATCGCGGGAAAAACACCCGAAGTTGCGATTGGTAAAGCGGCTTGACGACTTCATGGACGCCGAAGTTGGTCACCACCATGTCGTAAGGTCCCCGGCTGCTCACGCTATTGGGACGATCGAGCACCATGTTCCGTCCAAGATCGACCCCCCATCGCCCCAGCAAAGGCCGGAGCCCGGTCGTGAGGAGACCGGTGTTGACTTGCGATCGCAAAAGGCCGAGCAATCGACCGCCATTCTCAAGGTATTGACTCGTCTTGCTCACCTCGCTTTCCGAAAGCGGGCTTTGCGGCCCCGCCATCACCAGGAGATCGCAATCGTCCGGAATCCCGCTCTGCCCGCTCAGTCGGAGGGTGTTAACCTCGGCATTGTTCTGACGCAGCAGGTCGGCGAATTTGGAGTAGCCCTGCACCGACGTGTCTTCCGGATCGTGCTCGCGGTGACCTTGAACGAAATAGACCTGGGCCGGTTTCGAGGAGCTAAGGCTTGATAAGGCGGAAGTGAACAGTTGCTCTCCCTTGAACGAGGCCCGCCTGATTCGTCTTCGGCTCCCTTCCGCCATCCGATAGCTCGAGAGCTCATTCCCATAAACCATCTCGGTCTCTTTCCCATTGTCGAAAATGACGACATTCTCATTTTCCAGAAAAGAGAATGGGTACTTCTGCTTCACCGTTTCTGCCACTGCCGGATTGCGAATGTAGTCGACGGTTTCCACCGAGATGCGCTCGGAGCTCGATTCGTATTCGTTCAAAAGCGCGGAGATCGAATGGAATACCGGTTTATCCCGATCGAAGAAGATAGTGACATGGACATCATTGGTGACCGCCGAAAGCACCTCCTCCGTATATGGCGTAAGCTTGTAATCGCCGGCCGAAGCGAAATGAAACCGCTCGAAGTAACGTCTCGCGAAATAATTAAGCAGCACGACGATGATCAAAGCGGCCACGATCGAGATGATGACATTAATCGCGATTCCCCAACGGCGAATGACCGAAAAGCTGTTTTTGAGGCGACGTTTCCGACTCATGATGATTTACTTCACTTCCAGCGACGACTTTCGATAACCTTGAGTGTCAGAAAAAGGAAAAAGGCGATCCCGCTGACGTAGAAGACCAAGTACCGGGTATCGATGACACCACGAACAAACTCTTGCATATGCTCGATCATTGAGACGTGGCCCATCAGCTCGCCTTGCCACCCGCCTTGAAACGGCAGCGTCAAGGAGAGGTAGCTGACCAGGAACAAGCCAATGCCGAGCATCAACGTCAGCATCGCGGCCAGGATCTGACTGCGCGTCAACGAGGAGGCAAAGCAGCCGAGCGCGATGTAAAGCCCGCCCAGGAGCAAGATTCCAAGGAACGTCGTCAAGAGCTGACCGACATTAATGGATGGGATCTCAGCGCTGAATCGATTCAGGATCACCATACAGACGACCAACGGCAGCCACATCAAAAGATAGAACAGGAGGGCGCTGGTGAACTTGGCCAGGACAACCTGGGAGTCGGCCACCGGTGCCGTCATGAGCGTCTCATATGTCCCCGTAGATTTTTCGAGGGCAAACGAGCGCATTGTAATCACCGGTGCCGCCAACAGTAAGATCAACCAGAAGTAGAACGTGCTATAGAAAAGCTCCGTCAATGGCAGATTGGTCGACTCCTGGTTCAAGCTTTCCACCAAGACAACAAAGCTGGCCCCCAGCAAAAGGGTGACCATGGCTATGATCATGTAGCCCGTAATCGAAACGAAAAAGCTCCCCAGATCCCGTCTTACCAGTGTTAAATAACCACGCATCCCTTATTCTTCGCTCTCGGCTTCCGGTTCTTCTCGGGTCAAATGGACAAAGATATCCTCCAACGAGTAGCGACTCCGCGTCAGCTCCCGCAGTTCCCAATCTCGGGCTCGAGCCTCATTGTAAACCATCGATCTCAAATCGGCTCCGGCCCGTGGTGTGATGGCACACCGGAAAAATTCCCCATCCAAGGGGGAGAGGTCGTATTGCTCGGCATCGGGGGCATTCTCCAAGAATTCGCGCAAGGCGGCTTCCGGTGCCGCCAGCTCGGCAATCACTTGACCCCCCCCGCTGATCAGCGTCTGCAGATTCTCGGTGGTATCGGCTGCTCGGATCTTACCCTGGTCCAGGATAAGCACCCGATCGGAGGTCATCTCGACTTCCGGCAAGATATGGGTTGAAAGCAGGATCGTGTGGGCTCCCGCCAAGTCCTTGATTAACTGCCGGACCGAACGGATTTGATTCGGATCGAGTCCGAGAGTCGGCTCGTCCAATATCAAGAGGTCGGGCTTATGGATTAAGGCATCGGCCAAACCGACCCGCTGTCGGTACCCTTTCGAGAGCTGACCGATGATTTTGCGCGAGACCTCCTTCAAGTGACATTGCTCCAACACCGCATTCAAGCGCGAGCGCACCTGCTTGCCGCGGACTCCCTTGAGCCGCGCCCGGAATTTCAGATACTCCTTGACCCGCATTTCCGGGTATAGCGGATTATTCTCCGGCATGTAGCCGATCCGCTCCCGGACTTGCCGGGAATGGTAAAACACATCGAGGCCGCCGATCCGTGCCGCTCCCGAGGAGGCCGGCATGTATCCGGCCAAAATGCGCATGGTTGTGGTCTTACCCGCCCCATTCGGACCCAACAGCCCGACAATCTCGCCGGCTCCCACATTGAATGAAAGCTCCGAGATCGCTGTCTGCCCGGTGTATCGTTTTGTCAGATTCTCGACTTGGATCATTGCACCGGCATCTTAACACGCTCTCGGGTATAGACCTTCCTAAAATCGCTACGACGCTGCACCAAAAGGTCCAAAACCACGTTTGCTCCGCGTTTCTTGTAAATCAACTTCGCCGCCTCGGTGATACCATCCACTCGTTGACCGTCAATGCCTTCAATGATCATCCCGGCTTCCAAGCCCGCTTTGCCCGCAGGCGTCCCTTCGTCGACACCGGCCACCAGTAAGCCGCCGCCGGAACGAAACCCAAACTCGCGAGCCAGCTCATCCGTAAAGGGCTGCAAGCTTGCACCGGTGCGCTCTTGAATCAATGCTGCATTGAAGAACGAGCCTTCCGCCTCAAGCGTCACCTCGATCGTCCGACGCTGGCCCGAGCGCTCGATAGTCACATCAACCGGCTGTTTCTTTTCACTTGCAGTCAATTTGCGCACAAATGAAATGTAATGGGAAAATTCCTTGCCCGCAACCGCCGCGATTTGATCGCCTTCCTTGAGTCCGGCCTTGGCCGCAGGGCTCCCGGATTCCACTGAAAGGACTTCCAACGGGGCATACCCCGCAGCAACGCGGGCGCCCCACCAGGCGTTGGCCACCGTCTCGGGCGTGAAGATCTTCGAGAGCGACTCGTTGATTCGCCTAGTCGGCACCGCAAACCCGATGCCTTCGGCTTGCTCAAAGATGGCCACATTGAGGCCAATCAGCTCGCCATTGAGATTGATCAATGGGCCGCCGCTATTTCCCGGATTGATCGCCGCATCGGTTTGCAGCCAGTCGTCGACATCCAGAGCGCCCTGCTTTTTTTGCGGTGGACGCCGATTCTTGGAGCTCAGGATCCCTTGGGAGACTGAGCCGCCCAAGCCAAACGGGTTCCCCAGGGCCAGGACCGTCTCCCCCAATATCAGGTCCTCGGCGTGCGCGATCTCGATCGCATCGAATGATTCATCCCCTGAATCGCCGATCTTGAGAATCGCCAAATCACTGGCCGCGTCGCGAGCAACGACCTCGGCTTGATACTCCCGCCCATTTTCCACCAGCTTCACCCAGATCCGATTGGCGCGACGCACCACATGGTCATTGGTCAAGATGTAACCGCTCTGCTCGATGATGACACCCGAGCCCAAATTGTAGCGAGTGCCGGGGGAGCGCCGCTGATAAAACGGGTCCCAAAACTCGCGAAGCATCTCCTCAAACTGGTCGCGTTGGGAAACCAGGTTCTCGGTAGCGATGTTTACCACACTCGGTAACGCCTTGTCGACGGCTTTGACGGTGGCATTCCGCCGCACCTCGAGTCCCTGCGGGCTGCCGGTTTCCGAAGCAGTCAAAAGCCCGCCGGACAACAGAATTATCCCGCACGCCCATCCGATCGTCGTTATCCTCTTTGCTCGCATTTTCGGCTTCCTATTCGTGAAAATCAGGCAAATAATAAACGGAAATAAGGTCATCACCTAATTTACCCACCATGCCATAAATGATTGACTTTTCCAGAGCCTAAGCTAAGAGCACGCCGTCGACTCAACAACCGAC
>JAHEOI010000033.1 GCA_018610125.1 Verrucomicrobiota bacterium | reverse complement strand
TGCTGGAAAAAGGCACCTATTATTGGCGGGTACGGCCCTTGAATTGGAGTGACCAGGCAGGTGAGTGGACTTCGGCCAAGCATTTCGTGATCGATAGCGAAGAGCGGACCCGGCGTGAGCCGGTACGGCCGATTTCACCGGAGTCTCCGGTATTGTTCGGGGGATTGAAAGGGGAAACGTCGCGCCAGGCATTTGCCGAGGAGGTGAAACGGAAATATCCGGCGATCGCCGACCTGGTCATTGAGCAGCGCGGGTACGAGCCCGGAGGAGACTACCCCCTCCCGTTCTTTGCCCACACCTCGGGCAAGCCGACCTTGCCCATGCTCGAACATGCCTTTCGAAACGAGCCGAAGGTTCTTGGGATGGTCTTCCGCGAGTATGGCTTTGACAAGGCCTATTTACGCCGGGTGCTGGCACTTGCGGCGAAATATGGCCGCTACGTCTCGGCCTTGAATTTGGGCAAGGGGATCGGGCAGCGCAGTTTCCTGACCGAATCGTTTTATCCGCTTGTCAACGAATATGGCGACTATCTCCTCCCTCAGCGGAAAATGAACAATCGCCGGGACCAATTGGGTCACCTTCTGACCGAGATCGGGGCCTATGTCTCCGGTCGGGTGGGTAACTGGGGCATCGAGAGCGAATGGGGATACGCATGGAAGACCATGGGCTGGAGGCGCCGGACTCGCGTCGAAGCGGTCAATCGCCCGCTAAACTATATGCCCACATTTGTATTCGGCCTTTCGACCGGTGCTTCCTTCTATCGCCTGGAAGGATGGGCCAAACGGCAGACTCCCTACCCGTTCGATCGAAACATGCCCGAAAAGTTCGGGCCGCTCTGGACGCGAGCCATCGCACCGTTCTTCCAGGATATCGTCAAATACGATTTGATCCCATCGCTTGAAACGATACGCAAAAAGATAAAAGTCGCTATCGCCGGCAAGAAGAAGTATGGACTAAAGCGTCCGGGCAGTCCCGGCACGTTCTTTCCGAACCGGGTTGCCGGCGCGATCCATGGGGTTCCGATCGAGGGGGTGCCGCGGCAGCACGTTTTGGAGAACCAATGGATTCCCGATTCTTCAGCGTGTTACGTGGTGCCTGTCTTGCCGGCATACATGCCGGCCAAAGACAAGGGTTATTTTGAAAAGATTATCGATCCGGATCGGTTCGATTACCCGGAGGATGCCGCGCGCGAGGCTCGGCAACATTATCCCCCCGAGAAGAGTGAAGCCTATGCGGTGCGTGTCGGCGACACAGCCGTGGCGCTCAACAGTATCGATGAGCGGCGGGACCCGCGGTCCGGTCCGCAACGTGTGCACATCGATCTGGCAAAAGGGCCTGTGGAGCAGGTCACCGGGACACTGGACTACCAGGCGTATCTGTTAATGAAACAGATGGAGGATTCACTGTTTATCCACGCAAACAATTTTGAAGTGAACTATACCGATTTGACATTGCATGCCCGAAATGGCCAGAGACTTCGAGTGGGTGTAACGCCTGAAAGCGCGCTGCGCTCGCAGTCCTGGGATGAGGAGAAAGGCGAATTGGAGCTAAGGGTCAATCATTATAAGGGTGTGACGCGTATAACGACGACGGAATAAAGTGAAGGAGATTCAAATGCGTAGGTATAAACGATTGGTCATTGCCACAGGCTGCCTGTTGATGGGGGCCTGTCTGACTGTGAAAGCCCAAAAAACCGAGACGAAGACGCTTGTAATCGCCGGTTATCCGGATAGTGCGGAGTGGCTGATGACCGATGTATTACAGCGCGTCGGAGATGTCTATGAAAAAGAGAATCCCGATGTAAGGGTCAAGATACGGCCTCATATTTCATACCGCTTGGCCCGAAAGTTGGTGCTCTCCGGCAAGGCGGCCGGGATGATGATCAGTGAAAAGATGAATCGGTTTCGCGCTTATGCGAGCCAGACAGGCGGAGAACGGGGTTTTAATGACCTTAAATTGAAGTTGTTTCTTCCGATTGCGACACGCGTGATCCGGAGTGAGAGCGAGGTGTTGGCCAGGATGCGGCTTGGTATCGCCTCGAATCGAATTTCTGATCGGCTCTCGGACTTCCTGGACTTTCTCTCTTCCGATGCGGCCAAGGAGGCTGTCTCGCAAATCAAGGATGTTGAAATCACCCCTCCCGGGCCAACCCCGGCGCGGGACAGAAAAGGTTTGAAGCGCGGGGGCCCGGTAAAGCTGGACGAGCCCATCCTGGCATATTAATGAGTGGCGGTTCTGTGAAGATTGAGGCTAAAAACATGGTAACGCGAACGACTGATTTAGGGCACATGACGCCGCTGTTTTTGGCGACCGGACTGGCTTTGGGGTTGGGGGCAAGCATCGGCAATGCGCTCGAGCTGGAAGTCGCCAATCGTTACAATCGAGCTGTCAAAAATCACCCGGTCGAACTCGATCTCGACAAACTGCCCAAGCGGTATCGGGTTGACTCCCTTCAAGTCCACAACCGTTCCGGAGCGCTCCTACCGACTCAGGTCGATGATTTGGACCGGGATGGCAGCCCGGATACATTGGTTTTTCTAACGGATCTCCGGGCCGATGACGTTGGGCGCGTGCGGTTGGAGCGCAACGAAAAGCGCTCGGCTTCAACCGACTTGGTGCTGGAGCCGCCGGATCAATTCGGGAATAGCTATGTTCAGGTGCAACTGAAGGGAAAGGGTGACGGGGGAATTCGTGTCATCGATCGTTCGACGGGCCGATCCCTCATTGAAAAGCTCTCTTTGGCTCCGTTCGCCAAAAACCTTCTCAAAACCTCGTTCATTGCGAGCGGTCCGGTCAGAACAATCGTCGATCAGAGCTATTCGGCCGGCGACTATCATGTCACGCAGCGCTACATCCTTTACCGACGCGACTATGGGGTTCAGTTCCGACTTCGGATTCGAAATGAATCCAATAAGGCCGAGACGCTCGATTTCCTGAATCAGAGGAGCCTCGTAACCGGGACGCAAGGGGAGCTATTGACCCGTCACCTCCGCGAGACCGAAATCGTATCGGTAAATCATTGGATGAGCACTCGGCGAAACGTGCTCTGGAGCAATCGCGCGACGGATTATTCTCTGGGGGTGGCTTTCCACTCACCGAACTGGGATTGGTTCGGTATTATACCTTGGTCACCTGCTTCAACCACATTCGAGGGGGTGGATATCCTCTCTGGGACATCACCTGCGGGGCAGTGGCCTCCTTCGACCAAGCATATGCATCTGACGAAGGACGGGAGCATCGAATTGGGCCGATTGAGTCGGCTCCTGCCGGACCGGACCCGCTATAAAACGCGATTTGAAGGGAAACGGAAACCGTTTAAACTGGCTGCGAAGGCGACTCGGACATTCGGTTTTTCGCTGCGATTTTATCATGGCTCGCGGGACCGTGCGATCCGCGACTTTGAGGCGGACGCCGAAAAAGCCGTCGGGGTGGTCAATGTCGTGGCTAATCAGACTCGCCTTCTCAAAGTTGCCGAGGCCCCCTACTATTTCAATGAGGAGTTTGCCGATTTGGAGCAATGGCAAGGAGCCGAGGGCGTCAAAGCGGAGTCTCGGGATGGTCGAGCGCACCTGAAAACAACGGAGTCCGGCCAAGGCATCCATACGGCCTTCACAAGAGATTTCCGCGATCCGACAGAGGTGCGGGGGAAAATCGCTTCAATAGCGCCTAACACGACCGTAAAACTGACATTGCTAAACCGAGCGAGCGGGAAACGCTATACAATCGGGCGTTTCCGCGACGACTTTCGCAAACCGCTCAATTTCGAAGAGGAGAATCCTTTCTGCTCCTTTGAAAATTCGCCTTTCGGCGTCGCCGAAGTGGTTTTGGAGGTGAGCTTGGTGCGACGCAAGGGGCACGAGACAAATAATCAACCGTTGAAGGGGGCGCTTGAAACCGTTGCGGTCGCGTGGCCGTCTCCACAGGCACCCTCGGGTGAGAGTCCGCCTGAAGAGCTTGCGTTGACCGATATTGCTTTGGCATTTCGGCTCGCCCCGGAAACGCCGCAGCAGGCAGTCCGAGGTTATCAGCTCGAAATCGCCACCGATCGGGATTTCACTGCCCCCGATCGCTATCGGCTCTCGAATGAAATCCGAACCCGCTCGCGCAATAATACCGATCAGCAGTTCATCCCTGAAAAGCTGTATCCGGTCGGTACCTATTCCTGGCGGGCGCGGGCCGTCGGCCTGACCGGCGAAGCCAGTGCCTGGTCGGAACCGTCGCGTTTCGTTATCGGGAACC
>JAHEOI010000032.1 GCA_018610125.1 Verrucomicrobiota bacterium | reverse complement strand
GGCGGCCTATCCGACCTGGGCCACCGAGACCGCCCCGCTCATCCTCGCCGACGCCAGAACATATGGTCGAGATCCGTTCCTTCCGTTGCGAGAAGCACTTGCCGAAAATCGGCGCAAGCTCAACGAGCGAATCAAGGTCCCGACTCAAAGCGGCATCCCGTTTAACTATCTTGGCGGAATCGACCCGGTAGTGCGTGGAGCGGATCCCGAATTTTCCGGAAAAAATGCGGTCATGATCAGCGAGGCCACCGGTGGCTACTGGATCTTCTATGAAGGCCCCACCTATACCGCGGATGATCATGCCCGTTACTGGAAGTGGTTTACATGGGCAAATCATGCTATTGCCAAGCATCGATGGGCCGTTCAGCACGAGCCTCGTGAGACGGCACGGGAATGGAACCTCTCGCTTTGGAAAACGATCGGAGAGCTACCGCCACTCCGGTTTCCCAAGTCCTCCGCAAAACCAATCGACCTCCCACCCATTCGCTTGAGACGCGACAACCTCTTGCTCATTGGGGCTCGACCGGGACAAAAGGTCAAGCTCACGCTCAAACATGTCCCGATCGCCGATTATCGCTCACTGCTCGGATGGGAGCTCCGTGACCCCGACCGGCGGCTCCTCAAGATCGGCACGATTGACTTTGACGACAAGGACACGTTGACCTTCACCGCCGATCGGGGAGGCGTCTATCAGCTTGGCGTTTCCGCCGGCCAATGCGCCTACCGCATTGTCACCGCCAATGCGCCCGTCGGCATCCACGCGGGGGCAAAATGCTCCTTGATTGGCGGCGCAGAGCGACTCTACTTCCATGTCCCGTCCGGACTGGAGCAGTTCAAGGTCCATGCCGAAGGGCGAGGCAATGAGACGGTTCGTTTGACGGTCTTCGATGCGCTCGGCGAGCCGGCAGGCTCAAAGGATACCACTCCCGACAAGAGCGCCATAACACTCTCAGTCGCTTCCAACACCCATGATGGCGCCACCTGGTCGCTTTCCTTGACCGAAGCCGCCACCGGCATCCTAGAGGATGCCCGCGTCAAGCTCGGCAACGGACTGCCACCGGTAGTGAGCTTCGCCCCAGGTCAAGTGTTCCTGGAGAGCCCCTAAGTCAAAGTCAAGAACCCCTTTTATGCCATTGATTGACAGGTTGACAGCATGAGCCTATGTTTTGGCATATGCTTAGCGAAGGCACTGCCAATGAGACCGGAGACACCTGAAAAGCGAGTTCATCTTTTCCGAAACGGTCGCAACCAAGCGTTGCGTATTCCCCGCGGGTTCGAGCTGGATGGGGACGAGGCCGTCATCCGCAAAGAAGGCGACCACCTGATTGTCGAGCCGATCCGAAAGGGGGGGCTCCTTTCGGTTTTGGCATCCCTCGCGCCCTTGGACGAAAGCTTCCCGGATGTCGACGAGAAGCTTTTGGCCCCGGATGACGTCGAGCTATGACCTCAGGACGACGTTACCTGCTAGACACGAATATCGTTTCGGAGCTTGTACGTCACCCTCAAGGAATTGTCGCAGATGGTATTGCTCGAGTGGGCGAACGTAATGTGTGCACCAGCATTGTAGTAAGCGCTGAATTGCGATTTGGCGTTGAAAAGAGGGTTTCCAGGCGCCTTCGCACGCAACTGGAGACGATCCTCTCCGCACTGGAAATTCTGCCCCTCGAAGCTCCGGCGGATCGGTACTATGGGGAACTGCGCCGTGATTTGGAAAGACGCGGCACCCCCATCGGCCCAAACGACATGCTGATCGCAGCACACGCGCGAGTGTTGGGAGCGAGGGTCGTCACAACGAATGTCGACGAATTCGCCCGCGTGCCTGGGTTGGCCGTTGAGAACTGGCTCGATGAGTTGCCACGATAAAGGGAACCAGAAAGCCTTCCCATCCCTTCCTCATTCCTGGGAGAAAGAGACACGGAGTCGCTGGAACAAGAATCGCGACAACTCCGGTTGCGACCCGCACCGACGTGTGTGCGGAGGGCTCATTCCCACACTTTGACACCGCCCGAGCTCGAACCTCAAAATGTGGGCCTATCCGAGGCGATGTTGAGCCGGAGCGAGGCGAAGCCCAAGAGCAAAAGGTCGAGTCGATCATTGCCACCGAGCCTTCAAAGCGGCGGCTCTCCGAAGACCGCCTTGCAAGCTTGGCCAAGACCGATTCGGCGAAGCTCGAAATTGCGGGCCGACTCCAATCCGAGATCACCATGTCGGCAGATTAGATTGCGCAACGGTTGAAAGCGAGGGCACGCGACTATTCCTGTAGATTGCTTTACGTTCACCGTCGAGAGCGCTCCGGGGGCGAGGTGTAAAAGTCAAGACCCCTTACAAGTGAGATCGAGTTTGTCCCGCGAAAATTTCCGGGTGAAGGGCAGGCCTAGCTGTCAAGGTTTCTTGACTGACCGCCATGCCCCCACTCCGAAGACGAGCGACGCCACTCTTCCCTGCGTCGAAAGCGGGAAGAGTGGCGCAGTGGTGGGAGTTGTCATTAATCGCAGCGGAAACAATGATGCATAGAACAGATAGGACCGCCTAATCCATAAAAATTTAGCAAAACTTCGCTGAACCTAGAGAATGGCTCAGGAGCATGGTCCTTAAGTTCCGATGTTCCAAGATCGTAAACTAAGACATCGACCCTTTCGATTTCTTTAGTGGATTTAATTAATTCCACAAGGTCACGCAAACGGCCTTCCGATAGCTCATCTGGAATCTGATAAATAAAATTTAAGTCAGATGCACCTTCTCGATTTACAGCCACGGCCCACAACCCGGTTGCAAGGAAATCAAGAGCACGTGCACATGCTTCATTACCAACCTCATCCAAGTGACTATATGAAAATCCGATTCCTTGAAACTTCGCCTCTTCACCGGCTAGAGGTTCTCTCGCAAGGATGCCTATGCAGAAAACGCAACTCATGGCCGGTAGACTCCTCCTTGAATTCGTGGGTCGGAGAGAACAGGAGAAAGGTACTCGCCCGGCTCAGATGCTCGCGGCCTCGATGTGTTGATTTGACTTGGATTAGCCGGATGATTGTTATAGCTAAGCGATCTCGAGCCCAAGGCGTCGGTGACATTGGTCATCTGCCCGAGCCGGTCGTATTCATAGGTAACGATGTCTCCGTCCGGTCGCTCCATCTCGGTGCGCCGCCCGCTGTAATCGTAGGCGAAT
>JAHEOI010000031.1 GCA_018610125.1 Verrucomicrobiota bacterium | reverse complement strand
CGGACGCCGAGGACGGCGTCCCTATCATGTCAAATCAGGCCCGACGCAGGACCTTGTCAACCGTTGATCGCACGCGCTTCGGTCCGCTAAGATAGCCCATCATGCGTAAGCCGCTTTGGATTATGATCAGTGCCGTTTTCATCGCAGCGAGCTCGGTAGCGCGTAGCGATGAGGTTGCGATCGACTTCGGCAATTTTGAGCAGGGCACCCTTCCCGAGGATGCCCCTTTCAAGCCGGCCTTGCCAGGCAATACGCGAAGCGCCGGCAACTGGGAAATTGTCATGGGGAAAGTCCCCCCTACGTTGGAACCGTTTTTTCAACACGAGCACAACCCGGTCGACTCAACCCGGCCTGTGCTGGCACAAACAAAGCGCACCGCCAAACAAGACCACTACCCCCTCCTGATCTACGACCCGCTCGATTTCAAAAATTTCACGCTCACGACCCGCTTTAAGATCAAAGGGGGTGCCCTGGCCCAGACGGCCGGAATTGCCTTTCGCCTCCAAGACCCCAAAAACTACTATGTCTTACGGGCCAGCGCCTACGAGAAAACCATTCGATTTTACAAGTATGTTGACGGCCGACGCGGCCCTTTGATCGGCCCCGAGAAGCCGGTCGAATCGGGTGTCTGGTACCGGCTCAAGATCAAATGCTCCGGGAATCAAATCGACTGTTGGCTCGATGGCGATCGAATTATGCCGACGTTGAATGACAACACGTTTAGCGAGGGGAAGATCGGATTTTGGACCAAAGCCGACTCAATCAGCTATTTCACCGGGTTAAGAGTCACATACCAACCCCGGGTCAGTCTGGCCCAGCGGATGGTCGAGAAGGCCTTGGAGCGTTATTCACGGTTGGAGGGATTGGAGATTTACTCCTATTCTCCGAATAATCCGCAAATCCGGCTTATCGCGAGCAAAGGCGACAAAACTCTGGGAAAGCCGGCAAGCGATGTCGAAAAGGATGTCATTGAAAACGGCACCATTTACTACGGGGATAACTATAATGGGGACAATTCCGTGGCTTCGGTCGTCTATCCTCTCGATGATCGAAACGGAGCTCCCATTGCCGCGGTGCGTTTTATCATCGACAGCTTCCCCGGTCAGACGGAGAAAAATGCCCTCGCAAAGGCCCGCCCCATTAAGCGTTACCTGGAATCCCTGGTCGGCCGAGCCGATTATCTAACCCGGGATTAGGAAAAAAAAAAAAGCAGAGGAGAAAAAGGCAGAAAGGCTCGCGAACAAGATTCGGCGCCAATTTCAGTGTCCATTCTCCCTACCGCCCTCGATTTTTCTTCCCTTCGTCACCTGCGCCCTCCTTCCCGCCATCATCGACTGCGGCACCCTTTTGCTCCCCATCGTCCGTATTGCCCTTGTTCTCGGAAGTCTTTGAAGGCGGATAGTCATCCTTTGCCCTTACTCGCTCTCCGCCAAAGACGACGACCTTCCCTTGCTCGTTCTTACGCAACACGGGTCGCGTCCGCGTGTAGCGATGAGTCCGCCTGAGCACCAATTCCCCGGAAGGCTTGAACACACTGTAATTGAATGTGCGAGCTCCATCCTGACAGAGCACGTGGATGCGATTGTTCGGATCCAACACCGCTTCGGGCTCACTGAAAGAGACCATTTCGCAGACGGGGATTGCCGTATACACTCCCTCTTCGGAAGGCGTCGTAATCTGAAGGTACAATCGGATTTCATCGATCAGTGTCATTTGCTTCAGGATATATTTCCGAGCCTCAGGACGTCTTTTGACCTGCTGGTCGCTCTTTTCCGTGGGCACGCCAAAGGTCTTTTTCCAGAGCGGGGCACCTTCAATGACATTCAATGTCATCGGGGGACTTGAGATCTTGGCGCCCCACTGCTTGATTTGAACAACGGCTCGCACGTAGTAACGCCCGGGACGTGGGATGCGATAGCTTGATGACAAATCAAGCCAACGGGTTACCGCCTTTGAAGAAGGGACCTTAAAGATCCCCGAGGCATCAACTTCTCGCACTCTCGCCACCGGCAAGTCTTGATGAGAGTTGATCCCAATCGACAGCCATTCTGAAGAGCGTCCAAAGGTCAAGGTTTGCCCGGATCGGTTAACAATCTTGACCCCGACCCGAAGTGGCTCCCCTACCAGATAATGTTTCTGCTCACTCTCCACCTTTACTTCCACTTGAGAGCGCAACGGGGCGATGAATGTAAGGCAGAGCAATCCTGCTAAAATGCAAAAACGCATATCCTTACTGTACCGGAAACCATGGAGGCGACAAGGAACAAAATTGAAGTGCCCCCGAGCGGAGCCGAGCGGAGTTAAAATTGGAAGGCGCTCTCCTTCTCTTTGGTTTTTGAGGCAGCGCTTCGTCCGCGCTCAAGCTTGACCAACTCGAGGTCGCTCAAGCATGCTAAACCTTGTCGAATGAACGGGATCATGATGAAAACAGCTTCTGCTTCAATCTCGCTGTGCCTGATTGGCGCAGGCCTCTTCTTGAGCTCACCGCTTGATTCAACGGCCCAACCGGAAGACGCCCAGGCACCGATCGAAGTCCAAATCGGAGTCATCCCCGAGGCACTGCAGTTCGACCAAACCGAGTTTTCGGTGCAGGCCGGTCGCCAGGTAACTTTGACCTTTGACAATAGCAAAGGGGTGATGCTGCACAATCTGGTCATCACTCCGCCCGGCAAATCGGAGACCGTGGCCATGGCAGCGATCAACATGGGGGAGGAAGGTCCCAAGCGGGATTATATTCCCGACTCCCCACTCGTGCTGCATGCGACGCAATTATTGCGTCCGGGAGAAACCCAAACCTTGCGGTTTACCGCGCCGACCACTCCCGGGGACTACGACTACCTCTGCAGCTTTCCGGGACACGGCTTTACCATGGTCGGGACCATGCATGTTCGAGCACAAAAAGACCAAACGGAAGCCTCCCAGCCACGCCCCTCGAAGATTGAGGGGACCTCCTCCAAGCCAAGCCAAAAGGATAAAAATTACCTGCTCGACTCCCAATCAGCCCCGATCTTCGTGCGCACATTTCTGCCGCCCTCGTCTCCAAGGGCGATCGCGGTCGGATTGCCATCCGGTGAAGCTTATTGCTTCGACGCGGCGGACTGCTCCCTTCTTTATGCATGGAGAGCGGGCAAAGGGGGTTTCCTCAACATGGAGCCGGTCTGGAATGGCCGTGGAGGGAAACCTGCCAAGATCGTCGGCAACAAGTTTTACAAGGCCCCCAATATTTGCCCGATTCGTCTTGCCCACCCCGAGCAACCCCCGCAAGTCGAATTTCGAGGCTACAAAGTCCTCGGCGGTATCCCCGAGCTGCAATACCGAGTCAATGGGGTCTTGATCAAGGAGCGTATAACAAGCCATCCCACCGATAACGGACTCGTCAGAACATTCAAGATCGAGGAAACCGACCGAACAATTTGGTACATTCCCGCACAAGAGAACGGCGTCGAGACCAAGATCTCGCAGGGAGAGCGCGAGGCCGGCCGTATTCGGATCGCACCAGGGGGGCCGGTCCAATTTCAAATCGCCATTTCCACCGACTAAGAACCGCACGTATGTCCTTTCGTCTTCGACCACTTATCATCGCATTCAGCCTCACTGCCGCTATCCCTTCATTGGGGACGGCACAAGCTCAGTCGGCTTCTCATGCCAATGGATTGACCGCGTTTTGGCCACTGGACAGCGTCGATGGGAAACGAACCTTCGACCTGGTTCGCAAAACCCCACTGCGCCTCAGGAACATGGATGAATCCAACCTGACATCGGGGCGACACGGGCGTGCGTTGACGTTCGACGGTCAAGAAGAGCTCTTGAGCCACACTTATGCCGACAGCCCATTTTTGCCGATTTCTCAGAGCGATGCCTTTTCCATCACGCTCTGGGTAAAGGGCACGGGACCCGGGCAAGCCGACAAACGAATCTTTTCGGAGGGCTCAACCAAACAAGACACGCCGCTGTTTAATCTCGGCACCGACGTGAACGGTCAAAATAAAAGGCTCGATCTCTTTATTCGGTCGAGCAATGGCAACACCCCGGTCAGTCACCGTCAGTCGAGAAGGGCTGTGTTTGACAATGAATGGCACCACGTTGCTTGGGTCGATATTAACGGCTCGGCACGCCTTTACATCGATGGGGTACGCGATAAAACCGATTTCCAGTACGACAAAGGCCATCTCGATCTGAATACGTTATCGATCGGCGGGATCCTTCGCGAAAGTCCCTGCTGCTTTTTTGAAGGGCGGATCGACAGTGTGGCGCTTTGGGAGTCGGCCTTGACACCGACGCAAATCGGCGCGCTCGCTGACGGGGTACTTCCGACCGACCTCGGCAAGGCGCCGCCCACTCTGGTAGGCCAAGACTCCGCGAAGAAATATTCACTCTTGGCGGGCTCACCAAAGGCCGAAGGGCTCACTCTGGCCGCCCAGGTCGCGGGCACACCCCCATTTCAGTTCCAATGGCATCACGATGGCACCGCGATCCCTCAGGCAACCAACCGGGTACTAAGATTCGACAAGCTCACCCCCGAAGATTCCGGAACGTATTCGGTCGATATCCGAAACGAGCTTGGGAAGGCAGCGGCAAAAGTCGCCGGCCTTGATATCAAACCGGCGTACTATCGGCTCGAAACCATCCCGATCCCCGACGATATCGTCCTTGAAGTGGGTGGCATGGATTTCATGAGCGACGGACGGTTGATGGTTGCGACTCGACGAGGCGATATATGGGCACTGAAAAATGGTCGATGGAACCGATTTGCTCGGGGCTTGGATGAGCCGATGGGTGTCTGCGCCACGGGGGCGAACGAGATTGTCGTCGCCCAACGACCGGAACTGACACGGATTACCGACACCGACAACGACGGCAAGGCCGATCTCTACCGGACGATTACCGATCGCTGGGGATACACCGGACATATGTACGAATGGGCCTTTGGTCCGGTTCAGGATCCTCAAGGCAACCTGTGGGGCACACTGGCGTACTGGTTCTTTCCGAGTGAGCAATATCAGCAACCGCCTTACAAACAAGGCGACGTTGCCAATCTACTGCGGCTCGGCTATATCAAGCCGCCAACTGATTACACACCCAATCCCAAAACCGCTTACCGCGGATGGTGCTTTAAAGTCACCCCGGAAGGCGATTTTATCCCGTGGTCCACAGGGCTTCGCTCGCCAAACGGGATCGGGGTTAGTCCTGCGGGTGAGGTCTTTGTCGCCGATAACCAAGGGGAATACTTCGGTACCAGCCCGATGCATCACATCAGTCGCGACGCATTTCATGGACACCCGATCGGGCTCCTCTGGGACGATCGGTTCTCCGGCGACCCAACTCAGGTGCCGATAGAACAACTCGAGGCCGAGAAGAAGCCCGCTGCGATCCGGTTTCCCTATGGCGCCATGGGACAATCAATCTCTCAGCCGGTATGGGACACAACGGGCGGCAAATTTGGTCCGTTCGAGAGCCAGATCTTCGTCGGAGATCAAACGAAATCGATGGTGATGCGGGCCACCCTGGAAAAGGTCCAGGGGACCTATCAAGGAGCTTGCTATCCGTTTCGTAAAGGTTTCCAGTGCGGGGTCAATCGACTCGTCTTCAGTCCCACCGGTCAACTCTACGCAGGGGAAACGGACCGGGGATGGGGAGCGGTCGGCAGCGAGCCTTTCGGGCTGCAGCGCCTTGTCTGGTCAGGCGACACACCGATGGAAATCGCTGAAATGAGATTAACCGACTCCGGATTCGCCCTTGACTTCACCAAGCCGGTACGACGTCAAACCGCTCAACCCTCCGGGAATTACCGATTCACGCACTATCGATACAAATACCATCGCTCTTACGGCTCGCCACAAATCGATAAGGAAACGACCGAGGTCGCGAAGGTGCGAGTCAGTAAAAACCGTAAAACGGTTTTTCTTACCCTGCCCAATCTCGTCCCGGGAAAGATCTACCAGCTCGACGTGGCCAATCTCCGGGCGGAAGACGGATCCCGCTTGCGTCACTCAAAGGCCTACTACACCCTCAATCGCTTAAAACAAACATCCCTCGAATAGCCCCCATAGGCCTTTTCGCCCTGATAGGACGTCGTCCCCGAGGTCCCATTTCCCTTTGGTTATAGCCTTTATGGTCTATCCCTTCACCAGCTCGGCATCTTTTAACAGCTCCTGCGGATCTTTGATTCCGACGCCCGGACCGGTCGGGACTGCCATGGCGCCATCTTTGAGCTCCAGCGGAGGATCAAACCAATCTCCGTATTTATCCAAGTCGCGCTTGTATTCCTGATACGCCCCAATCCGGGGTGTCCTTGCCGCAAAATGAAGCATGTAGATAAATCCAAAGCCGCCCGAAATGTGCGCGGTCGTCGGCATTTCCCGAACCTCAGCCATCCTGGCCACTCGAATCGATCGGATCATGCCGCCATAATAATGCAGGTCCGGTTGCACAATATCGACACCGCGCTGATGGATCATCCAGCGAAACCGGTATTGACTGAACTCCTGCTCGCCGCCGGCAACCGGCAATTTTAGGGCATCGGCCACCCTCTTCGTTTCAAGCAAATGGTCAAATCGACATGGCTCCTCAAAGAAAACGGCGTTGATCTCCTCCAACTTCCTTCCGACCTCGATCGCCCTCTTCGCCTCGTATGAGCTATTGGCATCGGCATGGATGTCAATCTCCTCGCCCAAAACCTTCCGCGAAAGCGGGATCAGCTTGTCAGTGCGGCCCGGCACATGGTCCCTTCTTCCCATTCGGCCACCAACCCGGAATTTGATCGCACGCGCTCCGGTCTCTTCAACAAGCTGTTGCAAGTAATCGGCTTCTTCCTCGGGCGTATTGTGCCGATGTCCGCTCGCCACATAATACGGCACCCATGACCGGACTTTGCCCCCAAGCATTTCCGCATACGATTGCCCGCTGATGCGGCCCAGCATGTCGAGAATTGCAAATTCCACCCACGCCAGCGGCGACCAAAATGCCAGTCCTTGAAGCTTGTAGTTGCTATGATAACGGTAGACGTCAAATAGATGAGACTCCAGGTTGCGGGCATCTTTACCGATAAAGTACGGCACGATCCGCTGCATCAGGATTGGATAGAGATAGTCCGCCCGATTATTATCCACCGCAATCCCTTCGGCCCCATCCTTGGATCGAACCCGAATGAAGTGGTCCCCTCCCTTTTTCAAAAGGTCGATCGACTCGATAATCACCGGGTCGTTTAAGCCTTTGAGCGTCAAGACCGGCTTTTCCGCCGCTTCTTTAAGCGCACTCATGTCGGCCTCCGCCTCCTGCGCTTGCGCGTGGCCAAACGGCAAAAACGAGGCGCCACCGACACCTCCGAGATACTTCAAGAATTGTCGCCGATCACTTTTCATGGCTGAAACCAAGTATGCCTGAATTGGCCTCCGCTCGTCCAGCCAATTTTCGATAGGAACATGGACGCCTGCGAGTGGATCCGGATCAGGCAATCCACGATGAGATACACGACCCTCAGCTAGAGTCGCGACGGTGCCGCACCCACAGCAGCAACGGCAATATCGTCGACAATAAGATCAGGAAAGCGGCTTGTGCCACCTGCTCCATCCGTATCGCTCCGCTCGGACTGCGGTCCACTCCATCGTCCCACACGATATCCTCCGGCCCCTGACGTTTGCCAGCAATCTTTCGGTATCTTTCGATCACTGTCTTGCCACTCGACATGTCCGAAATACTGAAATCGTTGGGTGGATTAAAGGCAAAGGTCTCGTTGTCAAACGTCGGATTGAGGTCGACACGGCAAAACCAACGGGTCTGCTCGATCCATTTGCCCGTTCGATCTTCTTCGCCTGAAAACCAGTACCATGGCCAGTCATTCTCATCGAAACCAGCCCGCTTTGCCGTGTAATACAACTTCCTCCGATCGACGTTAAACACCTTCGTGAGGTAGATCCGGTTGTAGTTGTCTTTTTCACAAAGGAAGCGGGCGACCAGTTGATCCGTGCGAGGCTTAATAATCTTGAACTCGTCTACACTTTTCCCATCGTAAGTGCCCGGCTCCACATAGAGCTGATAGTGCGCAAAGGCCCCGTTGATCAGTCGCTTCGCCTTGTCCTCGCTAAAGCGCCATTCTCCGATTATTCCCCATTTTCGCTTCGCCATGAATGGCCGCAACAAAAGCTTCAATGGCTTGTCCATTTCCATCGCTTCCCAATGCGCCCTTTCGGCATAGCTCGAGCCTTCGCTATAGTCGTACTTGGACGAGCCAAGGCCCCAGTTGATTTGAAAGTGATAATGTGGTCCCTTGTTGGCGTCATTCACGTAAGTGCTTGCAAAATTCGTCGAGCTTATGGTCGGGCAAGGGTTTTCAAGATCGAGCGTCGGGAAATTGGTCAAGGTGAGCAGGACCCGTTGGTCACACCGGTATGCCTTCGGGGCCTTGAATTCTTGCTCGTAGTAATAGCGCGGCGCCCCGTTGCGTGCCTTCAGCTCCTTCACGATCCTCGCAATCTCCGCTTCCATCTCGGCATCGGTCTTCATTTCGCCGGTCTCATTCCGAAATGCCTTCGCCTCATCTACCGCCAGTTTTCGGATCTCTTCGTGGCTCTTCTCAGAGGAACGAAACCGGCTGAAAACCCTGAGCTTGAGGCGGGGTGGGGCCCT
>JAHEOI010000030.1 GCA_018610125.1 Verrucomicrobiota bacterium | reverse complement strand
GGCTGGACCGGTCGTTTTCGCCATCACGTGGTCACGGCTTTTGAACGGCACACCTGGTGCCGGCCCGGCGGGGCGACGTATCCGATGCGCGCCATCCGCACCCGCGACTATCTCTACATAAGAAACTACCGGCCGGATCGCTGGCCGGCCGGAGCTCCGGACCTCTACTCTCCCCACCAGGGTTATTACGGCGACGTCGACGACAGCCCGACGAAGGAGTTCATGATCGAACATCAGGACGATCCCGAAATAAAGCCGTACTTCGAAAAAGCGTTCGGCAAACGGCCGGGTCATGAGCTATACCACGTGAAAGAGGACCCGTCGCAGATGCAGAACCTGGCGGGGGATCCGGAACATCAAGGTGTCCTTGACAGGCTCCAAGTGAAATTGGAGCGACACCTGAAACGCACCGGTGACCCGCGGGTCCGTGACCGGGAACCCTGGGGGGATTATCCGTATTACTATAAGAACTATTGGAAACGGGCAAACAACGGGGAGATGCTCGTCAGAGAAGCCGAAGGCAAGCTCGATTCCTTCCTCGGTCAACCGGTCATGAAACAGCAACCTCTCTTTGACGCGCAGAACTTTGGCAAGGGACGGTTCCCAAACGTGGTCATGACGACGAAGGGGACGGTGCTGGCCACGTGGGGGCAGCGGGACGGCGATCTGCTGGCCAAGCGCAGTGAGGATGGCGGTAAGACATGGGGGGAGTCGATCATAATTGGCCCCGGTGTCCATGGCGGCGGCGTCACCGTCGATGAGACTTCGGGCGATATCCTGGCGTTCACCCATCCGAAGAAACCGCCCCAGTACAATCCCGGCGAGGTGCCGCGCACGATGTATCGCAGTACCGATGATGGGAAAACCTGGGAACCGGTGGATGCGAAGTTTCAAAAGGACGTCAACGGGCACGTTCCTGCTCTGCATATGAGCGAGCACGGCATCACGCTGCGACGTGGCGCCTACGCGGGCCGTCTGGTCCGTCCCGCCCGGGTGTTTCCTGAAGAACGTCTCAAGGGAGGCTACAATACCGCTATCTACAGTGATGACGGCGGCCGGACCTGGCATGTCAGCAAGCCGTTTCCTCAGAAGGGAACCGGCGAAGGAGCAATCGCCCAACTTGCCGATGGTCGCTTATACTACAACTCCCGGGTTCACTGGAAACAGACGCCGAGTCCGAGACGACGTCACGCCGCCTGGAGCAGCGATGCCGGTAAGACCTGGAACGACTGGCGTGTTGTCGAGGCCCTGCCGGACGGACGACAGGACCGGACCTACGGCTGCATGGGCGGCCTTGTTCGTCTGCCGGTGCCCAACCGGGATATCCTGGTGTTCAGCAATCTCGACACCGACCGGAGCCGACGGGAGCGCCTCACGGTCTGGGCCAGCTTTGACGGCGGCGAAACGTGGCCGGTCAAACGGTTGGTCCACAAAGGACCCGGCATGTACTCCTCGCTTGGCGCGGGACGGCCGGAAACCCCAAGCGAGGGATGGATCTATCTGCAATTCGAACAGAGCGTGAAGCATTCCAAGATCGCCCGCTTCAACTTGTCCTGGGTGGTCCGGGGGCAACGCACCGGCGACGGACGCGTCCCGTATTGGGCGTTACAATAAAATCCGGGCTGGCAGCGCATCCGAAATGAAAAACCACCTACTTTCATGAACTAAGAGTGTAAAAGGGAAGTGCCGCCGATTTTGCTGACGGCTCGTTGGCGCTTCGCCGAAGCTTCGACGGCGGCCGGACATGGGAGCAGGAGCAGCTCATTTACGAGCGGGCCGGCGAATGCACGTTCAACGGCAACCTTATTGAGGATCGTGTGCAGGACAGGGTATACTGGCTATTCATCCCGCTATTCCTCCCTTCCCAAGGCGAGAGGGCCCGCATGGTTTGAAGATCGGTGGTCGCCTTTTTTATCGAGTCCTTATCGACGCAAAGTTTTCGCTTAAGATTAAGTAATCTCTAATGAAAATAATGTATCGTGTAACTCAAAATTACCGAGATCGCGCTTTACGCTTTTCAACGCGGCGAAGGCAAAGATTGACAAGCGACCGCTTGGGGAATAGGATGAGATCCATCGTGACTTCTCCCGGATCAGCGAGCAATTACAAATAAAATGTGTGCTATGTCAAACAATAGAGGACGAAGGCTTTTTTCATTCGCAATTCTTGTTATAGGAATCGGTATGTCGACTGCTAGGGCGGTCGGCGCACCGTTGGAGATCACGATCAAGGGCAATGACCGGATGCAATTCGACACCAAGCGCTTCACGGTCGATCCGGGGCAAAAAGTCAAGTTGACGCTGAAGCATGTGGGTAAGCTGCCGGTTGAAGCGATGGGTCACAATGTAGTCATTCTTGCCGACACCGACGCCAACCCCGTCTCGTTCGGCCAGCTTGTGCAGACGGAAGGCGGGACCCTCGACAATGGCTACTTGCCGAAATCCGTCCGCGACCAGGTGATTGCGTTCACGGAGATGATCGGTGGCGGTGAGACCGCGACAGTGACCTTCACGGCACCTGAGAAGCCCGGCGAATATCCCTATCTGTGCACGTTTCCGCTGCATGCCTCCCAAATGAACGGCGTGATGAAAGTCAAAGGGGAAGTGCCCGGGAATCGTAGGAAGAGCGAAATTGAGCCACCGGATGAAGTGTCGAATCTCTTGGCCGACAAGAGTGATTTGCCGGACGCGTCGGAATTGAAATTCGATCCGGATGCCGTACCGGAAATGGCCGAAGGTTTTGAAGCCTCGATTTGGGTGCGTGAGCCTGCCTTGTTCCATCCTTCCGCCTTGGCGTTCGGGCGGAAGGGACGTTTGTACGTCGGCGGCGGGCCGCAGTATCGGGATCCGGACAGGGACTCTCCCAAGGATTCGATCTGGGTGGTTGAGGATGCCGATGGTGATGGCGAGCCGGACGACATCAAGATATTCGCGACCGGGTTGAACTCGGTCCAGGGCCTCGCTTGGCGCAATGAGGAGCTTTGGGTTGCCAATCCGCCCGACTTGACCGTAGTGCGGGATACGGACGACGATCTGAAGGCCGACGAATACGTCAAGGTGTACACCAACCTCGGCCACCTGCGCCACGGATTGCACGGGTTAAACTGGGCGCCGGACGGTCGCCTCTATATGAGCCAAGGCAACAGCGAGGTACAGGACGGAGCACCCAAGCCTTTTCGCGAGCTGCACAGCATCGAGAGCGACAAGCCCGACAACCAACCGTTGAATAAGGTCTACACAGCGGAGAGCTATGAATCCGACTACATCGACCAATGGCCGAGCGCGCCTCACGGCGGTTACCTGCGGGCGGATGCAACAGGCCATAACCTGGAAATTTTCGCACGCGGCAATCGCAATCCGTGGGATATGACGTTCGACAGCGGGTTTAATTGGCTGGGTAACGATCAGGATCCCGGCGATGCGGGCGATAAGTTGCTCATGGTCTTTGAAGGGGCCCACTACGGTATGGGACATCCGCGGGGCAGCATTTGGACCGGAGACGGTAACCCCGCGGTCGTGCCGCCTTCGTACCATTTCACGCGATATCAGAAAAACTCAATGGTGGGCATCAAATACTACCTGCATGACCATTTTCCCGAAAATTATCGCGATGCGTTCTTTATCAATGATTGGGTAAACCGAAATATTTATGTCTTCCGACCTAAGTGGGACGGAGCCTTAATGAAGAATGCGGGCGAGCTGGAGGAATTTGCCGACGGCGGCACCCATTCGGGCGGCGAGCTTTTGTTTACTCCGGATGAAGGCGATCCGCTGTTTCGTCCGACGGATATGGAGATCGGCCCCGGCGGGGCGATGTACGTCGCCAGTTGGGGGACGCAGTATGGCTCGCGATGGGCCCCCCACATCGGTGGCGATGCGGAAGCCAAAGTCCACTGGGGAAGAGTGTTTCGTATCCGGCACTCGGACCGACCGTTGACCCCGCGCGATGCGTGGTACACCGCC
>JAHEOI010000029.1 GCA_018610125.1 Verrucomicrobiota bacterium | reverse complement strand
GGGCACAGTGGGGGCATGTTAAGACAAAATCAAGTCAAACAGTGCCTTGCCCAGCCTGAAAGTGTCGAGTATATCGACCAGCTATTGGGAAGTGAGGAGTCTGTTGGCCGGTGCGCCTTAGCCGAATTTTTGTGCGAGCAATTTGGCTTTTTCAATGCCCATGGCGAAGTCCAGCTTAGCAGTTGTCTGAAGGCTTTACGGGAGCTGGAGGCCAAGGGACGAATTCATCTTCCCGGCGCACGGGGCCAGGGTGGTCAGAGCCACCATGGATCTCCGAGGCGATTGAGCCAACCGGTAGCCTTCCCCGAAGGATTGCCGGAAAAGGTCGGTGAGATCCAAGATTTAAAGTTAACTCGCGTGACCACGGATGCGGAGATGCGGATCTGGAATGAGCTCATGATCGAGGGCCATCCCCGAGGGGCCGGGCCGCTGGTGGGACGACAGATTCGATATTTGATTAGCTCCGGCCATGGGTGGCTTGGAGGACTTGGCTTTTCAGCCGCAGCGCTTCAGCTTGCCGACCGCGAGGAATGGATTGGCTGGAGCAGCGAGCAGCGGCGAGAGCAATTACACCGAGTGGTGTGTCTGAATCGGTTCCTCATTCGCCCCGGTATTGAGTGCCGCAATTTGGCCTCACGGGTGCTCTCCCTATCGGTGGGAGCCCTGCCAGGGGACTTTCAACAACGCTATAAGTTTGAGCCATGGCTTATCGAAAGCTTTGTCGATAAACGTAGCTGGGTGGGCACGTGCTATCAGGCAGCCAACTGGAGGCGGATCGGTCAGACTCGAGGCCGGGGCCGGCAGGAGCGATCCCACCGGGCAAATGAGTCCATCAAAGACATCTATGTCTATTCTTTAAGCCAAGATTTTCGCATCCGGATGGGGCTCTCCCCCGAGGCCGGTCTGGGTCCGCTCGAGCCGACTCAAGGGCTGGAAGGCAAGCAGTGGGCCGAAAAGGAATTCGGCAAGGCACCACTGGGCGATAAGCGGTTAAGTCAGCGTCTGGTCATGAGTGCCGGCATGAAAGCTCAAAAACCGGATCGGGCTTTCAATCACGTAGCCGACGGGGACTCTGGGCAAGTCAAGGGCTATTATCGCTTAATTGACAAGCCGGACGATTCGGCTGTGACCATGGAGAATATTCTCGCCCCCCATCGGCAACGGACGATTCGCCGCATGGAGGGCCAACAGACTGTGTTATGCCTCCAAGACGGCAGTGATATCGACTACAACAATCTGGAGCAATGTCAGGGCCTTGGAACCATCGGCACCAATCAAACCGGCGCCCAATCCTGGGGATTGCATTTGCATCCGACTCTGGCTGTTGCCCCGAGCGGACTTGTCCTGGGAGTGCTTCGAGCAGAGGCTTTAGCCCCCGAGCCGAAATCCGCCGAGGACAAACGGCCTACTCACTCTATTCCGATCGAAGAGAAAGAGACCTTTAGCTGGGTCAAAGGCTTGCGTGACACCATGGAGGTGGCCAAGCAAGTGCCCCAGACACGGCTCATAAACGTGTGTGATCGGGAGGCCGATTTCGTGGAATTATTCCAGGAGCACCGCAACAATCCCTCTGTGGAGCTTTTGGTGCGAGCCAACCACAACCGCAATATCGCCAACAGTCAGGAGACTGAGCAGGAGAGCAAGCTCTTTGAGGCGGTCCGAGAGAGCCCTCTTAAGACCACGGTAACGATTTCAGTTCCTCGCCAAAGTGCCCGACCGAAGAAAAGCAAACAAAAAGCTCGCAAGAAACGAGATGCCCGCACAGCCGAGCTGTCTATTCGATATCTCAGCACCGAAATCGTCCCTCCCAAATACTATAAGGACAAAGAGCCGATTCCAGTCTCAGTCATTCATGCCGTTGAGGAGGACCCTCCGGCAGGGGATGAAGCCGTGGAGTGGTTCCTTATAACGACATTGGAAATTGATAGCCCTGAAAAGGCCCTTGAATATTTGGGCTGGTACTGCCAGCGCTGGCGGGTCGAGGAATTTTTCCGGGTGCTAAAATCCGGCTGCTCCACCGAGGAACTTACCTACAAGACTGCTCAGCGGCTCAGGCGAGGTATTGCCATCAATCTAGTCATTGCCTGGCGCATTATGCTTATGACCCATCTAGGCCGAGAAGTGCCCGAGCTTCCTATGGAAGTGCTTTTTTCCGACCTTGAAATCAAAGTCTTACGCGCTTACTCCAAAAAAAAAAGAAACCAGCCACCTCCCGAAACCTTAGGTGAGGCTGTCCGCTTCGTAGCGCGACTAGGCGGTTACCTTAACCGGCGTAAAGACCCGCCTCCTGGACATCAAGTCGTCTGGCACGGCTACTCCGTCCTTCAAATCCTCTGCACCGGCTTCGAGCTTAACCTTTGACTTGTCCCGTCGAACTTGTGGGTTAAGGGCAGGCCTAGCGGGCGTTTTTGCCGGTCGGACAGACAAAGCCCCCTTGTTGAGCTGCCCCCGCGGTTTTGTCTGAATTCCCACGCGGGCGCCCCGTTTGGGCTCCGTCAATACCCTCTTAGCCGACCCTTGCCTCGTGGGGCGAAGCCCGGGGCGCTTCCTCCTCCCAGAGCCCGCTATGCTTAAGGATCTTTTCAATGACCTCGCTCTGATGCCGCTCGATAAAGCTGATAATCTTCATTTCCGCGCCGCACTTGGGACAGACCAGCGGGTCGATCTCATAGACCTGCTTGATCAGTGCGGCCCAGCGCTTGCGTTGCGCTCTTGCGATCGGGCCCCAAAACCGGGCCGGCATGTCGGGCTCCGGCCTCGATTCCAGTTGGGCTTTGGACCGCAAGCCCCGGTTCTTATTGGAATACCATCCATAATAGCGAATCAGATGCTCGCCGGGATCGGGAATGTGCTGGGTGACTTCAGCCAGAAAATCCAATGGATCAAAGACTTGGAAATTGCGTTTGGGCCCGGCTAACAAATCCTCGCTGGCGGCTTCGGGGAATCGCCCCATCCGGTTGCCCCCGGTTTTGTAAAGGACCTTGCCCTCCTGGGTGACCTCGATCATCCGTGCCTGGCTAAAGGGACACCGCAGGAAATACTCGATCAGCCTCTCAATACCCTCGCCATCTTCGGCCTCCACCCGCACGCTCTGATCGACGCTGAAGCCCGAATGGCGCCAACTGCGCATATTGGCCACGATCTCCTCGGTGATCTTGCCTTCGGCCAGCAGCAGGTCAAAGACCGCTTGCTCCCACAATTACAAGAACGGCTCCGTCGCCAGCTTGGGCAACGCCATAAAGCTCCCATCGGGCAGGAAAACCCCCTCGTCACGAGCGCGTGATATATGCGGATGCCAGTGGATCAAGTCCCCAAAGGTCTGGATCGCTCCGATCATCCCCGGCACAGCGTCCGGACGACCGCTAACGGCCTGGAAAACGGTCCACATGACCTCCCACGCGGCCCGGCAGAGTTGCCCCAACAGTCGACGATCAAACCGGAAATAGATCCGCAGCCGTTTGGGAAGGGTGAAGACAAACTGCCGGTGCGCGACCGGCGCGCAGACTTCCTGGCTCACCCATTGAGCGGTTTGCAGCGCGCGTTTCTGATGGCAACTGGGACAAAAACAGCGTCCTCGGCACGAGAACGCCACCAAGAGCTCCTCCGCGCAATCCGGACACCGCACCCGGGCAAAGCCTTGCTGCAAATCGCCGCATTCGAGAAACTTCTCGACGGCCACGGCCATGGCCGGAGGCCAAAAGCCGTAGCGGGCCTGATACCGTTCTTGGTGAACGGCCTCAAACTGCCCATAAAACCGCTCAACCAACTGATAAAAGGGGCTTGTGTGAGGCCGGCGTCGACGATAGACCCTCCCCACTTCTTCCCGGGCACATTCCATGACGTCGAGCTCCTAACCCCAAAAATCGCCCCTCCATGTTCCAACCTTCATGGGTCCTCTTTCCTGTTCTTGACACTAATTAGAACACTTACAACTTGTATACACTACGTCAAGCGTCGATATGTATATAGTGTAGCGCGATATGGCTTGACGGTGGAATGCACCACTCAATTTAGTGAAAAGGGAAGGGGGAAGGGGGAGTATCTCAGATTCAGCCGGGGGATTGAGACGGATATCCCGGAGGAATCTGAGGTTGACCGAGTGAGGGGAAAGGGTTGGGAATGAGGGTATTCAGAAGCGTGAGGACCAGTTTGATTTCTGCTGCCCGCGTGGATGCGGCAGGTGCCTGCGCGGGCATGGGGGGTATTGGCGTTACTGGCATGTGGAGAGTCACGACCAGGTTCGAGTGCGGCGGTATAAGTGTGCCAGGTGCGGGCTGACCATTAGTGTGT
>JAHEOI010000028.1 GCA_018610125.1 Verrucomicrobiota bacterium | reverse complement strand
GGAAGGCCTCTTGGGCTGCCGCTTCAAGCTCACGCTCAGCCCGGCCCACCCCTTGCCTCTCGAGCTCGGCAGCCAGCTCAGCCTCTTCCTGCGGGCTTAACGCGTTAGCCCAGCCTCGTTCGCGCAACCGTTGAAAGTCCTCTTTTTCCATATGCCCAAAAAGTAATCACCAGCTCGGTTTGAAAGTTGCGGTTCAACTCTTCCTGACGGCCCAGGTGCCTGAGCTCAGATATGGCTTGATCTTTTCCTTCAGGGTTTCGCGACCGCGATGGATGAGCGATTTCGTGGCCGATAGGGAACACCCAAGTACCTGACTGATTTCCTCATACGACATCTCGTTCTCTTGATACAAAACGATCGCCGAGCGTTGATTCTCCGGTAGTTCGGCCAAGGCGACTTGGACCTTTTCGACGAGCTCGTTGCGAAGCAGCGCATCCGGCGGGGAATAGTTCCTCCAATCCTGGACCTGCCTCGCTGGGGATTCCGGATCGTCTTGCGGTCGTTCGAGCGATTCGGCAGGGTGGCGCGCACGCCGCCGAATCTCATTCAAGCAGAGATTCCGAGCAATCGTAAAGAGCCAGGTTGTAAACTTGGCCGTGACACGGTAGCGGTTGGCCGACTTGTAAACCTGAACGAACACAGTTTGGGCCAGGTCCTCGGCTTCGGCCGCATCCGGCAGGGTCCGATAAATCAGGTTGATAACAGGCTGCTTGTACTTATCAACCAGTTGTTCAAATGCCTCCCGATCTCCCTGTTGAACGCGGAGCATCAGCTCGGCATCCGGATCCTTAGATTCGCTCATCATGCTCAAGTTACCAAACACCGGCATAACCACAAAGTTACGATCCCATGCCACCCCCTCGGCCGACTTGCACTCCAATCCCTCCCAAGCTTAAGGTAAATCCCAATGCCAAGCTTGCTGGAAAAGATCGAGAGTAATGCTGCGAGCCGGTTAACATTTCCGGATGGCCAACCGACGCAAGAGCTCAACCGCTATAAGGACTTTCTGAAAGTTGAAAATCACCGCCTCAAGATCCTGCATCGAGCAGGCGCCGAAGGACGGGAGATTTGTCATGCTCGATCAGCCGTCATGGACATTCTTCTGGGACATCTTATCAAGGCTGTGGACCCCCATTTGGGGCGGAAGGAAAGGCACTTGGCACTGGTCGCTTTGGGTGGTTATGGGCGGAAGGAGCTCAATCCATTCAGCGACATCGATGTGATGTTCCTCCACGATGCCAAGGTCGATTCCCAGGGAAAGCCGAATGAGGAATTGGCCCGCATTACCGAACGAGCCCTCTATATGCTCTGGGATATCGGCCTCAAGGTCGGCCATTCCGTCCGCAACCTCAACGACTGCGTCCGCATGGCCAACGAGGACACGAACAGCAAAACATCGATGATCGAAGCGCGCCTGCTCGCCGGCGATGCCGGGCTATTTCAAAATTTCCAGCGGTCGATATTGAAAAAGGCGGTCTCCGGCCACGAGGATGAGTATATCGCCTCGCGCTTGACCGACCAACAGGCGCGTCGGGCCAAATTCGGCAATTCACCATTGATGCAAGAGCCGAACGTCAAGAATGGCTGCGGAAGCCTTCGGGATTATCAGAATCTGCTCTGGATGGCCTTTTTTAAGTACCAGATCCGGTCGCTCCACGAGCTCGAGGCAAGACGACAGATCAGTTCCAGCGAGCGTAAACAGCTCGACACGGCTTACGACTTCCTCCTTCGGGTCCGGACCGAGCTTCACTACTTCGTCAATCGCCCGGTGGATGTGCTCTTTCGAAACCTCCAGCCCTCGATCGCTTACAATCTCGGCTACACCGATCCCTCACCCGTTCGCCGCCTCGAGAAATTCATGGGAGATTACTACAATCATTCTCGCAACCTCTACTTGATCACCCGGACCCTGGAGCAACGATTGGCCCTCTTGCCCCAGCCAAGACGATGGCCGACCTTCCGGGAAGTCATATCCAGTCGTCGCAACGCCGTTTCCGAGCAACGTTTCGACGGATTTAAAGGTTTCCGTGGAGAGATTTACCCGGGCTCGCCGCGAGTCTTTCGGGATCAGCCTCGACGCATGATGCGCGTCTTTCTCCATGCCCAAAAGCGCGGCTTGCTCATCCATCCGGACTTGGCTCAGCTTATCCGTAATCAGCTCCACCTGGTCGACAAGCGCTTCATCCGAGATCCCCACGTCCATGGCACCTTTCTGGAAATCTTGAGTCACCGGGGCAATGTCGCCCCTATCCTTCGAGATATGCATGAGGTCGGATTTCTCGGCAAATTCCTGCCTGAATTCGGTCGGTTGACCTGTCTCGTCCAACACGAGTTTTACCACCAATACACCGCGGATGAGCATACGCTTGTCTGTCTCGAGAAGCTCGATGAGATCTGGGACGCTCGCAAAGCCCCTTATTCGAACTACACGGAATTGTTACAAAGCGTGGAGCAACCGTCTATCCTCTATCTGGCGTTATTGTTGCACGACGCCGGAAAAGGGGGCCGCTCCAAGAAAAACCACTCCGTGACGGGCGCCCAACTGGCTCGTCGCGTCGCTGAACGGCTCAATCTGCATCAGCACGCCGAGGAGACCCTGGCTCTTCTCATCGAAAACCACCTGTTACTGGCACAAATCTCGCAGCGGCGCGACTTGGACGATCGGACGGTGATTCACAATGTCGCCAATCACGTCAAGACCCCCGAAAACCTCATGTTGTTGATGCTCATTACCTTTGCCGATTCCCAAGGAACGAGCTCCAACCTCTGGAACGATTTCAAGGAGACACTCCTCTGGCAGCTTTATTATAGGACAAGGGATTTCCTCACCGGGACTTCTGAATTCATCCAGGCCGAGGAGAAAGAGCGGGAGCAGCTCTTGGAGGAAGTCAGGGCCAAATGCCCGCAGTTCATTCGTGAGGATGAGCTCCAAGCCCACGTAGCGACATTACCGCAACGCTACTTTCAAATCCACCCACCTCAGGAAATCTGTGCCGACCTCAAATTGGTCCATCGCTTCTTCCAGCTCCAATCTTCCGATCAAGGCAATCCCCTCGAGCCCATTGTCAGTTGGTACAACGAGCCGGATCGCGGCTATTCGACGCTCAAGGTTTGCACATGGAATCGAGCCGGTCTCTTTAGCAAGGTCGCGGGCTCGTTGACGGCATCGATGCTGAACATTCTCAGCGCTCAAATCTTTTCGCGAGGGGACGGTGTGGTGATTGATAAATTCTTTGTTGTCGACGCCGAGACCGGGCGGCTGGCGATCCGAGAGGAGCGGCAAAAGTTCACCGAGCTGTTTAAAACGGCACTTGTGGACCATGTCGACTTTCCTTCTTTAATCCGCGGGGCCACCAAGCGCTCCACCGATTATCAAGCCCTCGGGGGAGATCGCCTGACCACGACGATCCACTTCGACAACGAAATTTCGGAAACGAGGACGGTCATCGAGGTCATTGCCGAAGACCGGATCGGGCTTCTTTTCACTATCTCCAAGACCTTAAGCGAGCTCAGCCTGGATATCTCGGTCGCCAAGATCATCACAGAAAAAGGAGCGGCGATCGACTCCTTTTACGTGGCCGAGCTTGATGGCAGCAAGATTTGGGACCCTGAACGCCGACACGCAATTGAAACGGCGCTTCGAGACGCCATCAACGACTGGGACTTGACGGATTCCCAATCTGTTCAAGGATCGCCACGGCAGTCGCAAGGCGTGTCGTGTGACTCAAACTGATATGAATCGCGCCGGCGTTCCGTTGACACAAAAGGGTATAAGCCCCGTTGTGCAAGATCGCGAACGGCTCGCCCGACATTTTCCGTCCCACTTCCAGGTCAAGCCAACCGAGCTGGTGACCGATACCGGTGCCGAACGCCTTCGACATCGCCTCCTTAGCAGCAAACCGCGCCGCCAGAAACGGGGCCGGCTCTCGATGCGCAAAACAATAAGCCATCTCTCGAGGCCTGAAAATTCGCTTGAGAAAGCGCTCACCAAATTTCTCGTAGGAATTCCGGATTCGCTCGACTTCGACGATATCGACTCCCGAGCCTAACACGGCAGACTTGATATCACTCAACTCGATCCCCGCTTCCATACCCATCCGTGAATTCCAGCATCTCTCGGACCGCCCTCCCCATGCCGACGAGCAAAGCCCGACTGATGATGCTGTGACCGATATTGACCTCAACGAGATGCGGCACCGCGTAAAGGGCTTCAAAGTTCTCGTAATTCAAGCCGTGACCGGCATTCACCGAGAGCCCCAGCTCATAAGCCTGACGGGCCGCCCGGACAAGTCGTTGCAATTCCTCACGCCCCTGAGATTCTTCGTGAAACGCTTCGGCAAAGGGGCCGGTGTGCAGTTCCACAAAGTCGGCGCCCGTCCTGGCGGCAGCCGAGATTTGCGCCGAATCCGGGTTAATAAAGAGACTGACACCGATTTGATGGGTCCTCAGCTCCTGACACACCTCGCTAAGCTCGCGCTCATTTCCGGCAACATCAAGCCCCCCTTCGGTCGTGACCTCCTGCCGTTGTTCCGGAACCAGGCAAACCGTCTCAGGCCGGACCCTTAACGCAATGGCTCGGATTTCCGGATGATTCGCCATCTCCAGATTCAAGCGAGTTCCAATCCGCTCGCGAAGTTGAAAAATATCCCGATCCTGAATGTGGCGGCGGTCCTCACGGAGGTGGGCCGTTATCCCGTGAGCTCCGTCAGCCTCGCAAAGCAGGGCCGCTTCCACCGGATCCGGCTCCCCGCTTCCCCTGCCCCGGTATCGGGCTTCACGAAGCGTGGCCACATGATCCACGTTGATTCCGAGCTTCAACATAACACGACAAGCGGTGGAAGATGCCGACAAGGTGAGCTTACGGTCCATTTGAGCCCGACTCGCGCCTCAGCCGGCCGGCCTTCATTTCTCAAGCTTGGCACTCGCCCAATCCTCGCCTCTCTCACAACATCAAAACATCTGAGGGGCCGCACAGCTCCGGCTCTCCTTACTCCTTCGCTGTCTTCTCATCTTCCGCGCGGTCTCCGGACCCGTTTGACTCCGATCCTTTCGACTCCGAGTACGAGGCAAACCGAGGGTTCAGCCACCGAACCAGTTGAACCAGCTCCAAGCCGGTGAATCCGATGTGCGAATTTCGGACGATCCGAAGCTGATCCGGCGATACGCGCCGGACTTCGGTCACGGTATTTCCCAAGTGCGATGCGATCGCATCGATCCATTGATTTGCCCCGGAAGCCTTCAATGCGGGAGCCCGCGGAGGAGGAGCGGGCTCTTTTTTTCCCGAGCTTTTTGCCTGCTCGATGCGTTCCTGAGGATCGAACAGGATCAGGTCCCTGAGCTGCATCAAAGCTCGCCAGTGCTTTAAGCGCTTCTCGGTAATCTCCCAGCTATAATAAACCAGCTCTTCGCGACCTTGGACTTCACTTAGTAGGCCTCCCGGAAACGGATCGGCATCCGGAACCGACGGAAACATCCCGATTTGAACGAATTGCCCGGCTGGCTCATCCACCGGACGCAAGAATGGCACAACGAAAGGAAGCCCCCGCCATTGGGCTTCACCCCGCTCGCTCCGCCAAGCAATATTACCCAGGCGGCGCTTTTCGGTATAGGGCCGAGCAATGCGTTTGACATCCTTGGTCAACATCTTGACGACTTCGGTCACATTCGTTGACGGGAAAATGGCATAGCTTTGGAACGGTGTGTCCGCCTGCGCCCACGTGAACATCTGATTCGGAAAGGGGTCGAGCGACAGCTCGGACACCGCCGGGATTCCCTTCAGATACTGCGAAAACCCTCGCCCCGCCCTGAAACTGATTAACGGGTCGTTGATGGTATCGGTTGGAATTTGCCAGGAGCTCATTTCAAGCTCCATCGATTCGGGAAATTTCAGATCGATCGTCGTCCCAAGTCGTCCCTGCTTGGCAGTCACGCCGAAGCGAACCTCCGGCCATCCGGCCGATGGCGCCCTCAGCCACTTCGGAAAATCAACCGCTTGCGCGAGGAGCCCAAGATCCATTTCACCCGATAGGAAGCGCTTGGTCTGAGCCGGCTTCGGGGCGGAGGTCCCGCTCCATTGCGCCACTGCTCTGTCATAGACCGGCCACTGATCCGGCCCCTGATAGAGCAGGCACCACCCCCCTGTGTCCATGAACCGGAAGACCCGCGTTCCACCACCCTCAAGCTTAATCTCCCAACCGCCAGCCCCACGGTCCGTTACCGATAAAGCCGACGCCTCTTGGCCCGCTTCAAGCACTTCACGCAATGTTCGGTCCCATTGATCCGCCCGCTCGTCGCTCAAGTGCACGGCCAG
>JAHEOI010000027.1 GCA_018610125.1 Verrucomicrobiota bacterium | reverse complement strand
GGTCAAAGGCGGACGACCCCACGGTCGCCTACGCGATCCGAGCGTTGAAGAATGGGCTCACCCAAAACGGGTATGCGGTTCAAGAGGATGGCAAAATGACCTGTGCTCTCGTAATCGAGCCAAAAGGCTTGGCTGCGGAAGCATTTGAGATCGATCGCCAGGCCGAGGCCATCACCGTGCGCGGGGGCGACGCGACGGGTGTCATGTATGGGGTCTTTTCCCTGGTCGAGCAGCTTGACGGCCCAGGCTCGCTGAAGCACATCGAGCCGAAGTCTCAATCACCCGAGCTCTCGTTTCGAGCCATCAAATTCAATCTCCCGTGGAATCCTTATCGGAACAGCCCCGCGCTCTTTCTCCATCAGGAAACCACCCGCAACCTCGATTTCTGGCGGTCCTTCCTCGACATGATGGCCCGGAATCGCTTCAACACGCTGACCCTTTGGAGCTTGCATCCATTCCACCTGATGGTCAGGACAGATGAATTTCCCGAGGCCTGCCCCCTCTCCAAGGAAGAGCTGGCAGAGTGGCGGCAATTCTGGCACCGACTGTTCGCGCTGGCTCAGGAGAGGGGAATCGAGCCCTACCTTGTCAATTGGAACATCTTTGTCTCGCCGGCGTTCGCGAAAGCCCATGATGTCGCAGAATATTCAATCCCGGGTGACCATTATGGCAAGGGTGATACGTCTGCGATCATCAAACGCTACAATCGGGAGGTCATCGCCAAGGTCATCAACACTTACCCCAATCTAACCGGACTTGGACTTTCAGTCGGTGAACGGATGGGCGGAATGACCCATGCCGAGCGCGAAGAATGGCTTTTGGAAACCATTATTGCCGGCATGGAAGCAGCCGATCGACCTGTCAAATTGATCCATCGGGCCCCTTTCTCGGCGGGCAACGAAGCCGAAACGATCACTCGCCAAGCCATCGAGAACAAGATCGATCTGCAGGAGCCGATTCGACTGCCGATTAAATTCAACTGGTCGCACGGCCATTCAACGCCGAAGCTTGTCCATGCCCACGGAGGCCCCCTGACCGATGCCTATTGGAGTCCCCAGCCCAAGAATTATGACATCGTATGGACGGTCAGAAATGAAGACTTTTTTGCCTTACGGTGGGGCCGGCCCGATTTTGTCCGCAACCACATCGCAACGAATCACCATGACTACGTCGGCGGCTACATAATCGGCTCCGAAACCTACATCCCCGCCAAGGATTACTTTTCCAAAGAGGATCAACGCGTCTCTTGGGATTACGCATTTCAACGCCAATGGCTCTTTTATAAGCTCTGGGGACGCCTCCTCTATAATCCCGACACACCGGATCGCGTCTTCAAGCGAGCCTTTACGAAGCGTTACGGCAAGGAGAGTCGCGGCCTGTTCGATGCCTACCGACTGGTCAGCCGTGTCCCGTTGCGGTTTGCCTCATTTAACAGCTCTTCATGGGATTTCACACTTTACAGCGAAGGCTTTCTGCGCACTGCCGGACCGCCCAACGGCCCCCATAAAGGCGATCCCTTCATTTCCCTCGAAGAGCTCATCGATCAGGAGCCCTTGGAACCGGGTTATCTTAGCATCCCGGAATTCGTCCGACGCCGGCAAAGCAACAACAAAATCGGCAAGGAGAAAACAACTCCGTTGGAGTTGGCCAATCGCCTCGACCGGGATAGCAAGCAAGCACTCAAGCTGTTGGCGGAAATGGACATCGACCGCCAGACAGCGGCGGTTTTTGAAGCAATCAGCATCAAGGCGTGGGCTCACCTGGGTCGGTACTTCGCTTCGAAGCTTCGAGCGGGCGTCGCACTGCAAACGGCGAGAGCTACCGAAAGCAAAAATCCCCTCCAAAAGGCACGCCGCCACCTTAAGAACGGGATACACCACTGGGAAAAACTGGTCGCCGTGACCCAAAAACACTACAAGAAAATGCCGTTGACGCACTTAGGAAACGACCGTTTCCATTGGTCCTTGCTGACGGACGAAGTCCGCCGAGACCTGGAGCAATTGAAGGTCAAGCCCGACCAGTGACGTCTGCCTCGTTTTTCGGAGTCACTGCGGACAGAGGAATCGGGTCACTTACTTCGCGTACTGGACAATTGAAATTCCGATTACTGCGGAGGAAATCATTGCGGGCCATAATCAGCGACACACCGAGGGGCGGACGTGCGGTCGGCAAGGGACTGCCGACCCTACCACCGCTATTGGGAAATAAATGCATCGTGACTTGCCGGCTTCTTCATCTCATGGCAAAATCCGCTCAGTAACGCCCCCATTAACTTGATTGTGGAACCTGATAGGACACGTAATTGAATATGACCGACTCACTTTTTAATCGCCGAAGGTTTCTTCAATCCTCCGGTCTCGCGATGGGAGCCCTTTTCGCAAGCGGCAGCCTGCCATCCGCCTCTTCGGCGCAAGCCGGGGAGCTGACCAAACGGATCCGCAAAGCGGTCAAGCTCCACATGGTCCGGGGCGACTTCACGGTCGAGGAGAAGTTTCGGCTCCTTAAGGATATCGGGTTTGATGGAACCGAATATCGCCGGAGGGACGGCATCGATCGCAAAAAGCTGTTAAAAGCGCGGGAAAAGACCGGATTACCGATCCATGGGGTCATTAACTCCTCCGATCCCGACCTGACGGGCGCGATCGATCTTGCCGAATACCTGGGAGCCACGAGTGTCCTTTACGTTGCCGGGCGCGTGAATGGCGACAATCCTTACGACGCGAACTACCGCGAAACCCAGCGCATCATTCGAAAAGCCATCCCCCATGCCGAAAAGAAAGGCATCCCGATCCTGGTGGAGAATGTCTGGAACAATTTCCTCTTAAGCCCGATGGAAATGGCCCGGTACCTTGATGAGCTCGACAGCGAGATGGTCGGTGCCTACTTCGACACCGGGAATGTGGTCCGCTTCGGCTGGCCGGAGCAATGGATCCGCATTTTGGGCAATCGTATCGGTAAGCTCGACATCAAGGAATACAGCCGTGAGAAACAACGCAACGTCGGCCTGGTGGACGGCTTCAACGTCAAGCTGGGCGAAGGGAGTGTCAATTGGCAGGCTGTCCGACAGGCCTTGCTCGACATCGATTACCGCGG
>JAHEOI010000026.1 GCA_018610125.1 Verrucomicrobiota bacterium | reverse complement strand
GCCAGCTTGGAAGGCTGGAGCTTTACCACTAAGCTACACCCGCAGTAGCTTTAATAGCTTATCCGGCACGCTTGCGTTGTCAATGGGGATATCAGTATTCTTTGCCAACAATGGCGGCATTATTGCTTACAGGGGGCCGGGTGATCGATCCCGGAAGTGGCTTGGACACGGTAACGGATCTCCTCATCCAAGAGGGACGTATCGCAGCGATAGGGAGTGACGCGAGGGCCCAGGCCCCCGAAAACGTCGAGACATGGTCGGTCGATGGCCTGGTGGTCAGTCCCGGGCTGATCGACAGTCACGTCCACCTCCGCGAGCCGGGACAAACCAGGAAAGAGACAATCGAAACGGGGACCATCGCCGCGGCGCGGGGCGGATTCACTTCCGTTGTCTGCATGCCGAATACGTCGCCGGTAATCGATAATGCCGGCATCGTGGCACTAATCCGAGAAAAGGCGGACAAAGTCGGTCACGTCCATGTCCATATCACCGGGACGATCAGCCAAGGTCTTGCCGGGGAGCAGCTCGCCCCGCTCGGTTCACTGAAGCAAGCGGGTGTGGTCGCGATCACCGATGACGGACGCTGCATTCAGAACAATGACCTGATGCGGCGGGCCTTGGAATATGCCCGAATGTTTAAGCTGCCTCTGCTTGACCACTGTCAGGACAGTGCATTGACCGAAGGCGGAGTCATGCACGAAGGCTATTGGAGCACGGTCCTTGGCTTGAAGGGCTGGCCCGCGATCGGCGAAGAAACGATCGTCATGCGGAATATCCTCCTGGCCGAGCTGACGGGGGCTTGGATCCATTGTCAGCATATCGGAACCGCCGGCAGCGTGCGGCTCCTGCGGGAGGCCCAGCAACGGCAGGTCCCGATCTCAGGAGAAGCATGCCCGCATCATTTCACCCTGACAGACGAGGCGATTTCGGGGAGCGACCGTTTCTGGCAAGGGGATGGCTCCGGGATCCATGGATGGGAGCGCCTTTGTGAGCAGGCCCCACCCTGGCCCAGCTACGACACCAATCTAAAAATGAATCCCCCGTTGCGCTCTGCGTCGGATCGTGCCGCCCTTTGCGAAGGGGTAAGGGACGGCACGATCGAGATCATTGGAAGCGATCATGCACCACACTCCGATTTTGAAAAGGAAGTCGAGTTTGACGAATCCCCATTTGGCGTGACCGGCCTCGAAACCGAGCTTTCCCTGGCGCTGAGCCAGTTCTATCACTCGGGTCGCCTGACACTACCGGAATTGTTAAAAAAATTGACGACGAATCCGGCCCGAATCCTGGGGCTTGCCAAAGGGCATCTTGAAGTGGGCGCGGACGCGGACATCACGCTCATCGATCCCGATAAGCGGTGGGTTTTCGATGCCGCCAACCGAGGAAGCAAGGCGTTGAATAGCCCTTTCAATGGGTGGGAATTGCAAGGCAAAGCGATCGCCACTATTGTGAGCGGGAATATTGCGTGGAGCGACGCGGAGTGGGTGAGTGGATGAGTGAGTGGCGGCGGTAGGGTCGGCACTCCGCTTCCGACCGTTTTTGGCAGACCAAACGTTGCGGGAAGGGCAGATTCGGCAATCTTTACCCCGTGAAACAGAGACCACAGGACCAACTGTGCGTTGTAAACTCGATGAATCGACGATACTCAGAGAAATCGGAAACTTTATTTCACGGGGTTAGACACGGCAGACCGGGCGGTCTGTGTTACGTAGCGCAGGCTGCTCGGTTTGGGGTTGGCCGGAGAAAGGGAGCGGACCGCAGCGGAGTGCGGTCCCTACCGCAACGGCGGTGGTACGATGGACAGCACTGTCATTAAGTGAGTGAAAACGGCATACGAAACAGGACTACAGAAATGGGGCACAAGGGAATTGAGACGAGTGGTCCGTGTCGAAGAACAACGTCACAAGGGACCGTGACTCTGTCACGGAGCTCTCCGCTCGCGCTTAGGCCTTGTTTCACTCCGTGAGGCTGCTCAGTGTCCCATTTTTTCGACGATGGACCGAAAGCACAAAGAAAAGGCTATGCATACGATTTGTGCAACCGCTCAATGGCGGCAGTTGAGGCGTCGACGATTCCGACATTTGGCGGAAAACGTGGTAGAGAAATGAGATCATGACGAGAGACAAGAATAAGGCGATTTTAGCGCTTGAAGACGGCACGGTTTATCACGGATATGCATTCGGGGCCGAAACAACGGTCGTTGGTGAGCTTTGTTTCAACACCTCAATGACCGGTTATCAGGAGATCCTGACGGATCCGTCTTACAAGGGCCAGATTGTGGCCATGACTTATCCCCTCATCGGGAACTACGGGGTTAATTATCAGGATACCGAATCATGGAAGCCCCACGCCAATGGGTTCGTGATCCGGGAGTTGTCATCGGTCTACAGCAGTTGGCGTGCGGACTATTCCCTCTCCGAATATCTCTCGCTTTATGGCGTCCCTGGAATCGAAGGGATCGACACCCGTTCCCTGACCAAGAAGCTCCGGGTGCAAGGGGCGCTAAAAGGGACACTCTCCAATGAAGGCCTCTCGGAAGCTGAAGCCATTGAAAAGGCAAGGCAGTGGGGAGGGCTTGTCGGGGCGGATTACGTGCAGGAAGTGACGCGTGCCGAGCCGTTTCTCTGGGATCCCGAGGAAACCGACAGCAAGGTGTTCCGTCTACGACGTGGAAACCCGGACGTCGAGCCCGCCACGGACGATGATGTCCCGCTGCCGCCCGCCAAAACCCCGATTCTCGCGTATGATTTCGGGGTCAAGTACAACAGCTTGCGGCGGTTACGCCAACAAGGCTTCAACGTCCACGTGGTGCCGGCCACCACCACCGTGGAGACCGTCAAACGTTACAATCCGGCCGGCATTTTCTTATCGAACGGCCCGGGTGATCCGGCCGCATTGGATTACGCTGTCGAGACCGTCCGGGAGCTCATTCAATGGGGAGTACCGATCCTGGCGATCTGCCTGGGACACCAGATTTTGGCCCGAGCGCTGGGTGGCACCACCTACAAGCTCAAGTTCGGCCATCATGGCGCCAACCAGCCGGTCAAGTTCCTCGAAAGCGGTCGTGTCGAGATCACCTCGCAGAACCATGGCTTTGCCGTCGGTGCCGATTCACTGCCGGACTCGGTATCCGTCAATCGGATCAACCTCAATGACCGGACTGTGGAAGGGATGCGGCACATGCAAAAGCCGGTTATCAGCGTTCAATATCACCCCGAGGCCTCGCCCGGACCTCATGATTCTTCAGGGTTGTTCGAGGATTTCCGCGACCTGGTTAAGCAGAAGGGTGGCTGAGGGGATGAGTGTAGTGGGACGCCGGGGACGGCGTCCCTATCAGGGAGGTGGATCCATTCGGTTTTTCGAGGAATGGGACCTCCCTATCAAGCGAGCTCAACGGTCGCTGATGCGATGTTTTAGAAGCCAATCGTAAAGGTCGTCATTCTCGCCCTTTGGCACTCCCGACACTCCCTATTGGCTCGGCGGACCTCGTCGGGCGAAGCACGCGCTCGTTATCCTCCAAACGCGCGGGTCGTTCGCCAGGCCAAGTAGGCCAGATAGATGATTAATAAAAAGCCGCCTTCCCATCTCGAGATTCGATTCTGCCCGCTCACCACCAGCGGAAACAGGATCAGGGAGAGTCCTCCCATCACCCAGAGGTCGTTGAACCCTCCCCCCGGCACCCCAATCGGCCCAACCACCGCCGTCGCGGAGAGGACGAGCAAGAGATTGAAAAGGTTGGACCCGACCACATTACCAACTATCAGGTCGGGATGCCCCCGCCGAATCGCCATAAGGCTCGCGGCCAATTCAGGCAAGCTGGTGCCGATTGCGACGATGGTGAATGCAATGACCTCGCTCGGCACCTCAAGGATCTCAGCAATTCCCACCGCCCCATTCACCGTCATACGCCCCCCGATAATCAGCGCTGCGAGGCCTCCAATCAGATAGATTAGCGACCATGGCAGCGTCAGCAGCTCTTCGCTCGGCTTCTCTACCGGGAGACTGGTCAGGTAGGCATCGGTGTCCCATTGCTGAACGACCTCGTTGACCATGTAGTAGCAGAAGATCCCGAAGAGAAGCAGCAAGAGGATTCCGTCCGCACGGTCAATGCCGTTCCAGATAGCTACGGAGAGATCAGACCTCGCCGGCTCCACCGCCGACCCAAGCCATTGGTCATGAGCCATCACAAACACCGCACACGTCGCCACCAGCATCATCGGGACCTCTCGATTGACAATCGACGGACGAATGTGGATCGGTCGAAGGAGGCAGGCAAAACCGAGGATCAAGCCGACATTGGCAGCATTGGACCCGATAATATTCCCGAAGCTCACTTCGCCGCTTCCCGCGAGCACAGCATGAAGTGTGACCGCCAACTCGGGGGCGCTCGTACCGAAGGCCACCACAGTGAGCCCCACCACCAACGTTTTGACATTGAGTCGGCGCGCGAGGGAAGAAGCCCCACGGACCAGGAAATCGCCACCGCCGATCAATAGCGCGATGCCTGCAACGAGCTCAGTGAAGTACCACATTACCAAGTCTTTCCATTGTATCCATTCTATGGCAGAGATTGAACATCGTCAGTTACTTACGGATCTTAACACTCTTGCTACCGAAGCAAAGGAGCCGAAGGCGCTCCCGAACGCGCAAGTCATGCAATCTGAAGGCCAAAGAAGGCAAGTCAAAATCGATGTTCAGTCGGGCCATGCCACGTTATGGATCGGCGGGGTATGGCGGCTCGTCGAGCCATTACCGGATTGGTCTTCGGTGGTCGGTGAGGAATCGGTAGACCGGCTGGTGGTTCGGACCGATCGACTTGAGCATTGGGATAGCTCATTGCCGTTGTTCCTGAACGAGATGGAGGATTGGTGTCGAGAGCGCGACATCGACTTCGTCACCGATGAGGTTCCGGCGGAGCTTCGGCAACTTATGAGCCGTTTTCCAAAGCTGAACCGGTCGATACAGAAGCGGAGCGAGGAGGCAAGCGTCGTTTTTCCCTGGCCGGGGCTCGGATTCCCAACGATCGGGGCCGAGATAAAGGCAATCCTTGCCTTTATCGGCAACACATTCCTTAGTTTTGTCTCGCTCTTGACGCGTCCGGGCCGCTTTCGATGGCGTGATTGCCTTATTGAAATGGTCCAATGCGGCCCCCATGCCCTTTTCATTGTCGGCCTGTTGAGCTTCTTGATCGGGGGCACCCTCTCGTTTCAAGGGGCGATTCAGCTTGAGCAGCTCGGGGCGGACATTTATGTGGTTGACCTCGTCAGCCTGGCGGTCATGCGAGAGATTGGCGCCCTGATCACCGCCGTCGTACTGGCCGGCCGCACCGGTGCGGCCTTTGCCGCACAAATTGCCAACATGAAAGTCGGCGGGGAAATCGACGCCTTGGAGACGGTTGGCATTCCCTCGATCGATTTCCTGGTACTCCCGCGCTTGATTGCCCTCTTGCTGATGATGCCGTTAATGACTCTCTATGCGGATTGCTTGGGAATGATCGGAGGCTTAATGGTGGCCCTCTCAACGGTCGACGTCTCCGCGTTGGAGTTCTGGGTCAAAGCCAAGGCCTTGCTCGGCCTGAATGACGTCGGACTCGGGATCATCAAGAGCATTATCTTCGCTCTTCTGATCGGATTTGCGGGCTGCTATCGAGGGTTCCAAAGCGAGCGCACCTCTGCGGGCGTCGGCGCGGCAGCGACTTCGGCAGTCGTTACCGGCATCCTGCTCATCATCGTTGCCAATGCCATCTTGTCACCGATTGCCAAGATTCTCGGAATCTGATGTGAGAGCAGCATAGACCATCATGGAAAGCACACCGCCAGCCATCGAATCAGACCGGCTCCACTGTGGCTACGAAAACGTGGTCTTACTGAAGGACCTCAGTTTTTCGGTCACCTCCGGGGAGGTCTTCTTCATTATTGGGCAAAATGGTTGTGGCAAAAGCACGCTTCTGCGTCACTTGGTCGGCTTGCAAGAGCCCTTTTCTGGGACGATACGCTATTTTGGAGCAAATTTCACCGACTGCGAGCCATCCGGACGCCTTGAACTGCTGAAGAGGTTCGGCGTGCTCTTTCAGAATGATGCCCTTTGGAGCTCCATGGACCTATCTCAGAACTTGGCTCTTCCGATGGAAGAGCATACCAACATCACCCCCGGAATGCGGGCTAAGATGGTCTCCTTTAAGCTTGAGCAGGTCGGACTGAAAGGCTATGAGACTTATTTTCCGAGGGAGCTAAGCGGCGGGATGCGAAAGCGGGCCGCTCTTGCCCGAGCGATTGCGCTCGATCCCGAGATCATCTTCCTCGACGAGCCGACGGTCGGACTGGATCCTGTGACAGCGCGCCGAATCAACGAGCTGATTCTGCGTATTCGCGAGCAGCTCGGGACAACGATTGTCATCGTCTCCCATATCCTTTCCCACATTTTTGCCCTCGCAGACAGGCTGATCTTCCTTGATCGCAAGCAACAAGGGGTCATTGCCGAGGGAGCACCGCGTCAAGTGGCTAATAGCAATGACGATCCACGAATAACGGAATTCTTTCATCAGCAGCTCCCATCGAAATAAGAGACGTTGTTGCAGGGTCGGCAGACATTCCTTTATCATTGGGCTTGTCGACAAGGGAATTAATCTTGCCAAAGAGTTTTGTGTGCAAAAGAAGGCCCCTCAACCGGGTAAGCTCGAGGGTAACCGGTGCGCCAAATCGTTTTGCAGGGGCGAGTTATGCAGAAGGAAAGCGTTGTGCGAATGCGGAATCCGGTCTTGGTGGGGATATTTGTGCTTGGGGCTTTATTGCTCGGTTTGGTCGCGCTTTTTTCCATCGGCTCGACCCGCCTTTTCAAACAGCCACAGCAGTTCGTCATCTTTGTCGAGGGCTCTCTTAAAAATTTGAGCACCGGCACCGCCGTGAAGCTGCAAGGGGTGCGTGTCGGCCAAGTCAGCTCCATCCATGTCACCTACGATCGCCGGGACCATCACTCACTGGTCGCCATCACGTGCGAGCTGGATCGGAACATTCTCACCGACTTTAACGGGCGCCCCATCAAGTTGACCCAGCGCCGAACATTGGAGAAGCTCATTGAAAAAGGCCTTTACGCCCAAGTGAAGATGGCGGGGGTGGTTGGGCAACGATTTATCGACTTGGGCCTCGAACCTTCGCAGAATCCGAAGAAAACCCCGTTACGTCCCGAAACTTCCTTGCCGGTAATCCCAACCGTACCATCCACCTTCGCCACGCTAACCGACGATATCGCCACGATTACCTCCCGGCTCAAAACGATCGACTTCAAAGGCGTGGCAAACGAGCTCCAAGGAGTGCTTAAGGCGACAAAACGGAAGATCCCGGAGCTGAAAGTCAAGGAAATGATCTCCCATGTCAACACGGCCGCCGATTCATTCCGTCAGTTGGCCGACTCAAAATCGACGCGGAATGCTATTACCAATCTCAACGAGGTCTTAACGAACCTGGAAACGCTTACAAGCGATTTTCAGCAAGAGCTCGGGCCAACTCGAAAAGCGCTTACCAAAACCTTGAAAGCGACCCGGAAAACCTTGAAATCGGTGGATACCTCTTCAAAACGCGTGCAGGATCTTCTACAAGCCCGCAACCTGGTAGGTAGGGAAATCGTTGAGACCTTAAACCGCTTCAGCCGTACGGCTGAAGCCTTGGAGCAGCTCGCCCGTTACTTGGAGCGAAACCCAAACTCCATTTTGACCGGCAAACCATTGCCGGCCAAATAGATTCCGCTTTGAGACCATGCAAATCACCCCTCTGGCCACACCCCGGCAAGCCACAAGCCCTTCAGGCAAAAATATAATATCCCCGGCCTGGGGCAGTCGTAACCGGCATCGGCAAGCCCGGCGCTCGGACGGGTCTTGGCTGACGCTCGGCATCGCGGCATGCTTGACAATCTTGCTCAGTGGTTGCTTCATCCCGCAGACTCAACCGGACCCGACTCGGTTTTACCTGCTTGAGCCGCAAGCCGACCAAAACGGTCAGCCGAACGGAGAACGTGCCGAGAAAGCGCAAATTCGGATCGGGCTAAGAAAGCTTCGTCTCCCAGGATACCTTCGTCGGCCTGCAATCGCTATCCAGACGGGCGGGAATGGTCACCAGCTCCAATATGCCGAATACCAACGATGGGCCGAGCCACTCGAAACAAACCTGCAACGGGTTCTTCGGCTTAATTTCGGTTCACATCCGGCTGTGCGATCAGCGAAGGTAGAACCATTTCGCTCTGGATCGGACCTCGACTACATCGTCTCCATCGAGATTCAAGCGTGCGAGGGGGTGAGACCGGGAACCGGGCACCCCGGCATCCGCTTCGCAGCCCAATGGAGAGTGATGTCGCAGCGAGAGGACGGCCCCAACGAGGACCAGGAGGTTGCCTCCGGCACCTTCAAGGCCACCTCGCAAAAATGGGACGGCGATGATTTCGCATCCCTGGCACACCGACTCAGTCGAGCCGCCGCCACCCTGACGAATCAAATCGTGACGGAATTGATGTCACGGTAATGCTCCTTCTGATAGGCCCAAGAGAGAAGTGGGACGTCCGGGAGAACGTATCACGGGGGAAATCAGTTAGGGGTGACCTTGAAGATTGAGTAGACGCAAAAAAATCGAAAACTAGAGGATTCACCCGATAGCGGAGGGGATTGTCCCTCTGGCAGACTAATAACATCGACGATTTTGTCATGAAGTCCGGAGATACAGAATGGGTTCAGTGTTGTCAGTGTCGGCGCGTCAAGGATGCAGCCGGAAGATGGTACTTCGAAGACGAACAAGTCATTGCTTCGTCGGATCAACGCGGCGTTTCCCATGGCTTGTGTCCCGATTGTGGGGATGTGGCGCAGGTTAGCCTTAAGAATAACAAGGCCAAGAAGGATATTAAGTCATTTAAGGGTCTGTAAGCGGCGGACTACCTCCTCCCATACTACTCCAGGCAAGGTTAACCGTGATCTCCCAAAAGCCGAACGGCATTTGGTTGACACATTGCCTCCTTGCCTATTATCACCTTAGCTGTATGCCACATTACCAACCCGCGCGGTTTTTTCATACCACGGTACTCATCGTCGCTGTTCTCGCTTTTGCTTCTGGCTCGGCCTGGGCGCAGCAACCGACAAAGGAGCTTCCTTACAAGGCAAGCGCGGTGGCAAAGGTCAAATTGGCTCCTGATCCGACGGACTGTCAACTTCCCGACGACGCTGCGCAGAATTCACCTTGCCGCCGTTTGATCGGTCAAGACACGGGAAATGGGACTCACCTAGGACAATACCACTCCAGTCATGAGATTGTCTTGTATTGGAAAACCACTGAAAACGGCGATCTCGTTCGGGTTTTGGATGGGAGCACAGTGATTGTCTCGGCAAACGGCGACAAGATCTATAGCCACTACAAAGTCCAACAACCCGCCGTTGAGGCCAGTCCGAAGAACCCCGTTCCTGTTAAAGGCCATTATCAGATTGAGGGTGGGACCGGACGATTCGATGGTGCCGGGGGATCCGGAGAGGTGGAGGGCTTCAATCTAGGTGACGACACCTTTGTTTACGAGTCTACCGGGACCATATCGATCGTCCCCGGCTCAAGGTAAATGTGGCTTTCCTCTCGATGCTTCGATGCTCGTTAGGCTGTCGTCAATTACAGAAGAATACCCCCTTCACTTAGCACACAATTTGTGCGCATCCATTTTATTGTGCGCCGCATTGAGCGTTGAAGAAACGAATGGGTTCGCCTCCTTCCCTGCTAGGAGGAATCCTGGGTGACCGACTTCTCCCTCATCCTATGCCGTTCACCTTCTCACCTTCTCACCTTCTCACCTTCTCACCTTTCACCGTTCCCCTTGCCACCTTCCCACCTTTCACCTTTCACTTTCCTACCTTCCCACCTTTTACTTTTCACCGTTCCCCTTCCCACCTTTCACTTTTCACCGTTCCCCTTGCCACCTTGCGCGGGATTACCGACAAACCCCCACACGGTATCGGTTGTCCAGTCATTGCCCCAAGTCGGCTCAAAATCGGTCGCCGAGGCCCTGGCAGCCGATCGGCCTGCGGACCAATAAATGGTTCCGTTGCCTCGCACCTTCAAGTTAAGTCGCGCCTTGTCACCCTGTGCATGCTGAATCGTGGGCAATTCGGACCATGGTATGCCGACTTCATAAACATAACCACTTGGCACACGGCGCACCTTGACTTGAGCCCCGGCCACTCGGCAACGGTTTGCGAGCCGTTCGTAATCAATCGGCAACGGATGTAAGTAATAGAAATTCGGAGTCCGCATTCGCATGATTTCCGCTTCGCCATCCTTTGTCGGATAGATCATATAGATATAGCTCGAGCGCTGGACGGCTCCGAGTCGATGCAGTGGATGCTCAGGTTCGCGGACTTCGTATCGCGGCGCATATGGGTCACGCCCTCCATTGGCGAGAGCCAACTGAATGTAGTCGCCGCCTTCCCCCGGTATCGGACCGGCTTCAACGTACATATGATCCGCGGGAGGATTTTGGATCTCGTGCAGATTTTGTCCGGCAAGCATCGACGGCAAGGGGTCATGCTCACTATCTTTAACACGCGCCATGAAGTAGAGATAATTCTCATCCGCCGCAAAGGCGGCCTCCGTTGCCAGGGATCCGTCGACCGAAACATCCTTCCAGGGGCGCCAAGCCGCCTCTTGAGACCGATCCGCTCGCTGGCCGGCTCCAAAGCGGACCGGCACTGCTCCGAAGCGCTCCCAATCCGCAATCCGACCGTCAATCTCCGGATTTCCCGGAGCAACAACCGCCACGTGAAGCGTCTCGCTCAACTGCGCTTGCCCCCGGTCACTGTCGACTGTCACCTCCACAGGGAAGGCATTTCCTTTACCGGTCCGGCCTTCAACCTTAAACCGGAGCGTTTTTTCTTCGGCTGCTCCCAGCTCAAACGTCTGCTCGGATTGAGTCAGGTCGATTGCTTGAGCCTCGACCCGGACCTGACCATTAATTGGCTCGCTATAAGCATTCTTCAAGGTCACAGGAATGGCGGCGTCCTCCTGTCCGAGCCGACGGGTGATATCACGCAGGGTGATTTCGACCGGACGGAGGTTCTCATAGTGCGCCTGCTTCAAACGTGACGCCAATTTTGACGGACTCCCTCGATACTCGATATAGCGCGGTTCCTCGGAGACTTTCAAGCGAAGCTCCGCCGGTTCCTTGGTGGAATCAATTGAATTCCCGAGGATGTCATAGACTTGAGTCTCCGCCGGCGCACGGAAGCCCATCTTCAAGACCCGTTTTCCGAACTGCGATCGAAAGGCACTGCGGGGATTGCCTGTGCCGGCAAATGCGGAAGTCGTGACCGCGGCGACGGCCCGATTCTCTCCGGTAAACAGAAAGACAAACGGCGGTCGCTTCGGGTGAACCACCTTCTCGAACGAAAGCCCCTCAAGCATCTCACGCATCGCCGCGACCCAGACCGTGCCAGGCGTCGGATTCCCACGGTGGTCAAAGAACATCTGATGGTTGAAAAGGCTCACCTTATCGCCTCCGTTGGCGAAATAGAGCAGGGCATGGCGAACCGAAGAGGCATCGCCGGCCCAAGCGCGCCAAGTCTCGGTTTCCCAGGTCTTTTTATCATAATAGCGGGCCAAGGAATAAGCGTGAGTCGAGGTGGGATTGGCATAATGAGTGGAGATCACATCGATGCTATCCTCCATGCCCGCCGCAAAAAGCTTCCATTGGGTGTTGTGAGCGGAGTCGGCAGCAACCGTTTTGATCGCGGGATCGACTTCGTTGACCGCATCATTGATTTCGCGGACGATGTCGCGATAGTGATCCCCGGTCGACTTCCATCCGGTAATCCCCATCCCTTCCCATGGTTCATTCCAAATGTTGCAGGCCCGAATCACGTCGTCGTATCGCTCATAGAGAGCTCGATGGGCCTCGCCAAAGCGTGGGAGCATCGATTTCGCGGGCGCCCAGTCGTATTTGATCGTACGCCCCTTGTAAGGCACATCCTTTAAATCGCCTTCGGTGGCGCGCGCCCATTTCGGGACAGGACCGACGAGATGCATCACCCGCAGCTTGTTTTCCCGAAATATATCGAACACCTGATCCGAGCGACTCCAATCAACCTCACCCGGTTGAGGCTCCCATTGGTTCCAATGCCACCCAAATCGTACCCAATCAATACCGAAGCGTTTGTAAGCATTGGCCTCATGACCGTCACTGTCAGGGCGCGTGCGGATTGAGGAAATAAACCGCCCTTCGTTGTGATACCGACCCATTTCCCTCGGCGGCACAATCGAAGCCGCTCCGAGGTATTTCGCCCACCGCTTATCGCCGTCTTCCAGCACGACTGTCAACCCGACTAATCGATGGCCATCCTTCGGCAGCGGAACCGTCATGGAAAGGTTCTCTTCCGGTGCCGACCGATCCCTCAAGTTGACGAGCCGTAATCGCTCCACCTCGGTGGTCCGGTAACCCGGATTCCAAGAGCTTTGACCTTGATTGTCCGCCAGCCGGACATGCTGGACAATCAGCCGGCCATCCACCGATTTGCTCGAAGGGCACTTTAAGTCTACTTTGGCCTCCGGGGCATCGTTGGTGAAATAGACGTGATGAGCATGATCGAAGCCGACCGAAGCCTCAACCCCATTCATGGCGGGATGGAGCTTGGCTTCTTCCACCTCCTGGTCAGCCGGGTATCGAATGGTCAGCCGATCGTCTTCGCTCAGCGAAAGAGGCAGAACGAAGTGCATCGGGAACAGCGTGCCATCGCCACGCTCTCGATCGACTGTAAAAAATGGGACATAGTTGCGCGACCATCGGTGGCCTTCCTGCTCTTCAACCCTCTCCCCATTAAGGTAAACCTCATATCCCAATGGCTTGAGTCCAAGCTGATCCGGCAGAGTGGCCTGGATCGTCAGAAAGAACGTCCCCTCCTTGGATATGGGGACAGCGTGCTCAACCCGACCTTGTTTTGTCTCGGCGCCACCAACCATGGTGACACCAACCACAGTCACAAGGGCCACCCAAGCCACCAGTGCGACGCCCCCTTGACGCTTCGTCAATCCACTTGCCATAAAATCGTTCACCCGTTTCGGCTCGACACCCTGGTCCGGCCGAAACGGGTCTTGTTCCAAGCTCTTACCAGAAACGCTTATTGTTTGTTATTCTTCGACGTGCACCGTAACCTTCTTTGAGATTACCGGTGGGTCATGCGGAACGTGAGCGTAATCTCCCAGGATCAACCGCAATGTATGCTTTCCCGGAGGCAGCTCGAGCATGGTTTCCGTCTGACCTCCCCCGAAATGGATGATGCTCTCCGGCTTATCCGAAGGAAGCGGTTTGTTCATGTCCGGGAAGTCCTTTTTCTTGACGTCGACGAGCAGGTGGTGGTGTCCGGTATTCGGGATCGGCTCTCCGCCGGCTGTAATTCCTGCCGGACAGACCCCCATTCCTTTAAGGCCGAAGACGACCTTAAACTTGGTATCGACCGTTTCGCCATTGCTCGGCTCCACAATGTAAGCACTCGCGTCTTTCGGCGCAGACGTGCGCGAGCTTTCCTTATGCTCCTTGGCGTAACTGACGCCGGAAACGAGTATTGCCGAAACCAGTGTCACCGATTGCAGTATTCCAGTTGCTTTCATAGCTCTTAATCTCTTTTTGTGTTTTTCTCTCTGGACCAGGTCCCCCTAGTATCAAAATTTGAGCGACGGGAGTCAAGTTTTGGAAAGCCCTCTAAACGGCCCGGTTCTTTACGGTACCGTGTCCGCCCCGTCGATCACACGCCAGAAACGCCGTTGTCGATCTTTCTTTGGCTCGATCACTTGCACGTGTGGCGCAGCGTCTTTCGCTGAACCCACTTTACGCCACTTCAACAAGTCCTTTGAAGTCTCGAGCATGCCACTTCCCCACATCACGACAGCGCGTCCGGTCTCAACGCGAAGCAGGGGCTTTGGCGGGTCGTTTTGCGGAAGTGTAGCCTTGCGAAATTGCACGTCCAGATCCAAGTAATAGAGTGCGGTTGTCCCCTCAAAGCCGGAGTCGGTGCCAAAGAACACCCACGCTTGGCCGTTCTCGTCGGTTTTCACGCCCAACGGATGCTTCTGGTTATCGTGGACAAGCCGGACAAACTCATCTGTGTCATCGTCCGGCTTGCCAATGGTTCCAAGCAATGTCGCGCGCGCGCCGATCGAGGATTGGTTGCCTTTGTCGACATTCAGTCGCAGCCAATCCATTTTATCCGGACTGGCCTGAGGCTCAACGGGGGCCGCGCCCGCCTTGAGAAAAACCGAATCGGATGGACTTCCCCCAATGCCCGGGATGCCTTCGGGCACATTGGAAGCGAATGTCAGCTCAAACACGACCCTGTAGACCGTGTCCGGCTCGAGATCCTCGATTGGGGCCTTGAAGTACATGAAGAGATCATCGCTGTGGTTGGAGCCGGAAATAAACAGTGACTTCCCGTCGCCTAGCTCCTCCGGCAATTGCCGCCGCCCAGCGAACAGCTTGAAGTTATCGTGGTCCTTGGGAAGATCCGCAAAATCCCCAATAAAGCCATGATCTCCCTCGGTAAAATCAAAGTGCCGCTCTTCAGCCCCGAAAGTAGTCATCCCCACGAAGGGCAACAAGAACAGAAAAAAGGTCATCCAACGCATACAAAAACCCTATAATGACCCGACGACCCTGCGTCAATTAACGAGCGTGCTTTTGTCTTGAAACCGGCGAGGCGTTTCCTCAGATTCACCAAGGTGCGGGATCAATCGTGATTTCAGAGGGAGGAGCATGCGGTCGCCAAGGGATTGCACTTCCCTGCCATTAAGTTAGGAGAGAATTTGTGCATCGCCTTTTTATCGGGCCTACTGACCAGCCCCCCCTCACCTCGAGCCGACTGCGACATGACTGCTCCGGCCTGTCTGGGTAGTGCCGGCGGTTACCCGCCGACACCCCCACAGATCCGTACGAGCAGATTTCGAGCATACGGTTCCTCACGTTTGTGGATTCGCTAGCCGGTCAAAACCGAATTCCCTGTGTCGGCCCT
>JAHEOI010000025.1 GCA_018610125.1 Verrucomicrobiota bacterium | reverse complement strand
CCGCGAAAGAACGGGCTCAAGCCCTCATTCAGCGGGATCGGGCTGAGCAGAAGCAGAAAGAAGCCGAAGCAAACGCTTACTCAGCCCAAATGCTTTTGGCTCGGGCTGCGTGGGACAACGGCGATCCGCAGCGACTAAAGGGCATCCTCACCGCCACTCAAGATTATCAAGAGCGGGGCTTCGAATGGTTTTACTGGAAGCAGCTCCACCGGGGAACGTTCAAGACCCTGATCCAATATGCCCAGGAGATAACCGCAACCGCCTATAGCCCTGACGGAAAGTTTATCGCTAGTGCGAGCGGTCAGAACATCGACCTTTGGGAAGCAGAGAGCGGGGAACGATTGAGGAGGTTCTCAAGCCATGTCGACACCGTGTCTGACCTGGAGTTCTCGCCTGATGGCAAATGGCTTGCCTCGACGGGAGAGGACACAACAGTCCGTCTTTGGAAAATCACTACCGGTGAGCAAATCCGCGTGATGCATGATCATATCAGCCCCGTGCGCACGCTCGACTTTTCCCCCGATGGTCGACGCCTGGTTTCTGGAGGAGGCGACTTCAGCGTGAAGGTTTGGGACGTAGCCTCAGCAACCCAGATAGGTTCCGCCAAGACGGACCATTGGATCAGTTCGGTTGCCTTCTCGCCCGATGGCACGAAGATCCTCAGCGCTGGGGCAGATGGTGTCATCAACCTTTGGGATGCCAAAACGTTTCGGAAGAAACACGAACTCAAAGCACATGAGGGCCCCATTTACACCTGTATCTTTAATGGAGAGGGCGACAAGATCCTAAGCGGAGGTGACCGGAGTCTCAGCGTGTGGGACGTTGAGACCGGCGAGAAAGAATTCGAAAGGCAAGACAACAATCAATTCGAGATACTCTTCCTTGACCTGCCATCTTCGGGCGATCAAATCCTGACCGGTTATCTCGATGGCAGGCTTGAGGTGTGGGATTTAAACACCAGGCGGACACTCTATACCGCAAAAGGTATCCCGTGGCCAAGCGGTGCCTTCTCTCCCGACGGCCGTCACATTGTGTGCGGTTATAAAAACGGGGAATTAAGGCTTTGGGATCGAGCCCGGCAAACCAGTTTTTCCCATATTGACTACGAAGGAAGGGTGACGCGCAGCCTTTTTTCCCCTGATAAGAAATACATCGCAACTAGCGGGAACCGGCATACCGTCGTCAAAATCTGGGATGCCAGTAGCGGGGAATTGCTACAGTGCCTGCAGAATAAGAATTTGATTTGGGATCTGGACTACTCTCCGGATGGACGCACCATCGTGACGGTTTCCGGGGATATTACCGCCCGTGTCTGGGCCACCTCCAGCGGGACGCTGCTCTTGTCGTGCGACCATGACGACGAAATCAAAGCGGTCAAGTATTCGCCGGATGGTCAAACGTTTTACACCGGAAGTGTTGACGAAACCATCGGCGTTTGGGATGCGAAAAATGGCAATCGTGTTTCGACCATACAAGTTAAACGAAGGATTATTGACATGGACTTATCGCCAAACGGCGAGGTGTTGGCGGTTTTAGACAAGAATCGGCATGTAAGCTTGTGGAGCGCGAAAAGCGGCCGCGAAATATCATCGTTAAACGATCGTGATACCGACGTTTACGAGCTGGAATTCTTCCCTTGCGGCGATCGTTTATTGACGACTGACATAAGTTACACCGCGAAAGTTTGGGACACGGCGACCGGCGACGCGATCCTCGAACTCGAGAGCAGCGCAGGGCAGACCTTTGCGGCGGCGGTATCTCCGGACGGACAGCGGATCGCTACAGGTCATTTCAGAGGGAACGTGGAGATCTGGGATTCGACTAACGGACGGCAAATGCTTCGCCTCCCTGGTCATACGAGGCCGGTGCGCTCGGTAAGCTTCTCTTCGGATGGCACTCGAATCGTCAGTGGTGATGTCAACGGAAAGGTCCGCGTCTGGAAAGCAGCCTCCCAAAAAGAGGTCGCCACCTGGGCGGCGGCGGACGAAGCGATGCGCAACGGCTTGGCTGAGGAAAAAAAATCGGTGGAAGAGGAAGAGGAACGGCAAAAAGAGCTCCAAAGGCGTAAAGATGGGCTGATCCAATCGTGGTATGTAATCGCCCCCATTCCTCTCGATCGCCACGCGTGGTGGCAAAAAAAGGAACAAATCGAAGGACAGGCTCGTATCAAACCACTGCCTGGAGAGCGCTACGCTGTGGAGGGGGTGGAGGAGGGATCCCTAATTTTCGAAGAGGCGTATTTTGAGGACGGGGTCTTGGACTTCAATGCGTTCCTCAATGGCTCCTATGCTGCAAGCGCGGGGTATGCGGTCTGCTACATTGACTTGAGTGAACGGAAAAGAAACGTGAACATGAAGGTAGGGAGTGATGATTGCGCTCGCGTGTTCATCAACGGAAAAGAAATTTACCAATATTTTGGGATGCGGGCACTCAGGATTGATGATGACACGGTGCCCGGTATTACGCTTAATGCGGGAATCAACGTGGTGGTATTCAAGGTTTTGAATGCGGGGGCCGGATGGCAAGGCGCCCTTCGCTTTACCGACCAAGATGGAAATCCGGTTGAAGGGTTAACGCTCTCAGTCGATCCGCGGGATTACCGATGACTGGTGTTGAAGGCATTCGTTGAGAAGGGGAAGGGAGCTTTTGCAGAAGCGGGACGACCGGCTTCAGAGTTGGTCTCCGAATGAGCAAAGACTGTTACGCGTTTCATGGAACTAGCTTGCTTCAGCAAGCTCACTTCTTAACAAAAGAGTCAAGTTTTGACCGACAAGGTTAGACGTTAGTTTAGCATGTTGACATCGTCAAGCATTTGGTCGATTTGGTGGTTGATAGTCTCAAAGCTCTCACGCAGAGGGTGAGGCATTTCAACCTTCGGAGGTGGCTCTATAGAAGCCGCCAAGCCTGGGCGGAGGACTCTGTTGTAGAGTCGGGAGAGGAACAAGCAGGTATTGCGACCATACGGGGTAAGGAAGTAGGTATTGGTGCCCGGACGCCGGGTGATGATGCCTTTTAGGCGTAGTCGCCTAAGGTCGTAGGTCATTTGGCTCGGACGATACTCTTCGGGATCGAGGCCCAAGAGGTCGGCGACCTGCTTGCGGAGCTGTCGGTTGCGAAAGCCGGCAGGCAATGTCAGAAACAAGCAAAGCGCCATCAGGAGGGCAATGACTCGGGGTTGACCGAATTTGAGTCCTGGGGCTTTTTGACCGTCCTCGGTGACGGAGGGCTCGATGAGCCTCTGCATGCTTTGCTGGCTAAACCGACAGTTTTGACTGGCTCGTTGGATTTCCAATAGACGGTGGTTAATGTGACTGGTCAATCTCTGCAGGTAAGCAAGATTGCTGAGATCTCGATTGACGCCGAAGTCCTTGGTGTTGTTGATGGTCGATTCGGTGCGCAGCCCACGGCCTTCCTTGAAGTATTGTTTGAGATCAAAGCTCTTGTATCCGATATGGAGGCTGGGGTTGACGCCATGAGTAAGGATGCGGGTGGCAAACTTACCGGGGGTGTTGCGTTGGATGCGCCGGTCGAAAAGGAGCTGGACCCGTTCGGGGCGGCCCAGGTCGAGGTTTTCGCGAATGACCTCTTCGAAAAACTCTCGGCCGTGGACCGGGCGCTCAAAGACGTGGGTTAGGGAATGCTCCATCTGCCAGATCGAGAGGCGGTAATCGTAGCCGGCCTGACGGTCTTGGCGATTGAGCGGAAAGGGAAGGCGTCTCTGCCAACGTCGCAGAAAGCTTCATGATCTCTTCGGGGCCGAGGCGATGGCAGATGTCTTGCAGCCGTTGAGGGTCTTGGCAGTGCCAGAAGCCATTGTCCAAGGACTCGAAGGCGATCCCCTGTTTTTGGAGCTGCCGTTTGGCCCATTCATGGCCATTGAGGCAGATACGCAGCCCGAAAGGAAAGTAGGTGCAGATTTTGATGAAGCCCTCGCCAAACTCCTCGTCGTCCAAATAAAAGTAGTAGTGTTTGACGAAGACCGGCTGGCGTCCGTAGTCGAAGTCGACGAAGCCCTGCGGGGTTTTCTTTCGCTTGGAGGCTTTGAAGGCGTGGGCTCTTTCCTGGGCAATGCCGACAAAGACGACGCCTCCCCGGCGGGGATGTTTACGCCGCATCTTTTTGGCGACCTCGTCCTTGCGCTGATACTTTTGGAAATGGACCACAGGCAGGGCGTTTTCGGTGATAAAGGCCTCAACCCGCTCGACAAAGTCCTTGCTCATTTGCCCGAGCAACGCCGGTGAGGGGACAGACCAACCGCGGTGGCCTATCAAGAAGCCTTTGAGGCCGCCCTCGGTCTGCAGCGATGGGATGTAGCCGTTGAGGTAAAGACGGTCTAGACATTCGACTTCGAGGGAAGTATGCTCGTCGATGAGTTCTTTGATCGTGGCCATAGGGATCGCTCGGTTGTGTGTGTTGATTTTTTCCGAGCTTATCTCCCGTGGCCACGGTGATCAACGGGGTTCTTGCTCCTCAACAACACCGGGATGAGAGGCCTAAAGCAAGCTTCCTTAGTGATTTGGCGTTCTTGCCGAGAGTGTCATTCTCTCCATCACCACGCGAAAGCCCAGGCGGGTAAATGCCTGTCTTGCCTGCTCATTAAACGCCCACACATCCAATTCGATAGAAGCCACATCACGCGCATCCGCCTCTCGCTTAACCTCATCAAGGAGTGCCCGGGCGATTCCTCTTCGGCGAAAGCGAGGCGCTACTACAATCCCGGCTAGGTAGCAAACTCGATGACGCACCAAACACCAGCTTTCTTCGCGCTCCCGAAACTCTGCGCTTACAAACGCGATCGGCTGATCCTCTTCCGTCACGAGCCAATATGATGAGGGGGCTTGAATCATTGCACGGAAGGCGTGCTCAACGGTCTCTTCCGGGACGTCCCGCCTAAACCTCTCAGGGATGGCATCCGCATGCATGTCTTGCACACTCTGGTTTAGGGCCACTAAGGCTCGGGCGTCGGAAACTGTCGCCGTGCGGATCTTCATCTCTTATGTCACCGAACGTTCCAGATCAGCGACCCGGCGCGACTGCTGTAGATTCTTAACCAGAGCACCATTGCCGGGTTCGCTGCATCTGGTTTGTTGGAAAATTCTTCTTTTTCACGGAGAGTATGCCTCACCGAAAGCGATTGAGGTTCTGACGGGGGGATTGCTTTTATCATAAATCTTTCCCAGTCGATATGTTACTACGCCTTTGAGTGCTTAGCGGTTGCGCAGGATTTTGTCGACGATAAAGTCATAGTATTTCCAAGGATCGATGCAGATGTAGCGAATACCCCTTCCTGTCGAAGTAGGTCGGATGTTCGTCGAATTCCCCATCGATCAGCCACTTGTGGGTCCGATTCGCAGTCGCATACACTTTTGGGGAGCCTTGATGAAGTAAGCCGTTCCTGTAGGTGAACCAAAACGTAACGAAGAAATCCACGTTTACGTGGGGGATGGCCTACCGGATTGAAACGTGTGCTGGTTTCGGGGTAAATGGTCCGAATAATGAAGACAGAGCGAGGTGCCTGACGGGACCCAAGGCCTTCACGGCCCGGTCGTAGAGCTGAGTGGGCCAGAAAAGGACGGTGCCACGATATTGATGTTATGCGTGAACGATCGCGAGCCGGTGTTGCGAAGCGATGCGCCACGGTCGTTTTGGAACGGTCTCGGAGAAAAACGGATCTGCGAAGATGCCTCGGGAATAGCGGCGAGACGGCAATGCCGTGGCTCGTAAGGGCCGCTACGGTGCCAGCATCCCGATGTCGACCATGCTCGGCCCCAACTCAAGCAGGAGCTGTTGAGCCTGTTTGTATTTTTCAAGCAGTTTGCGGTTTCTCCGCCAGTGTCGAGCGGCCCACCGGGTGCGATATCTGTCGCCGTTGGCGGAGGCGCATTGAACGAGGCCTGAGCCCAGTTTGGTTTTGAAGTAGGGTGCCCACTTTGCGTAGGGCTCCTAGAGAAATCGGGCCAAACTCGATGCTATTGCCTCGTCCCGGTTGCCAAAGGCCGTCATCGAGGAAGGGTCTGAGAAGCGTTTGGGTCTTTGGGTCTTTAGCCTTGGAAATGAGCTCGGTCCTCTTGGCGTCGCGCTCGAGGGCTGTGGCCTCGCTCTTCGCTTCGGCGTCAAGGCGTATCTGCGTGGCCTGCCATTCTTCCTTTTGCCGTTGAAGGTCTTTGAAGCCCTCTTGAATGGCGATCCTCGTCTCTTCGGCCTGGCGTTTGGCTTCGGCGAGAATCTCGTCGGCGCGATTTCGGGCTTCGGTGATTGAGCGGCTTTCGAGGGTTCGATTGAGGTCGGTGGTGAGCGCCTGCACCATTTGGCGCGCGCCATTTGAGAAGTCGGGATGTCCGCTGTTCAGAAACCCGGACGCTAAGCGGTTATAGTGCGACCCTTTCAGGGTTGGTGGGGTGGGGCGATGCGGAGTCCGCGACACCGCTGCTTGAATTCCGTGGCCCGGTCGCCGGGGCGAACGGAGCGAAGATAAGGGAAGAGCGGTCCGGAAGCCGGTAAGGTGCTCAGAATCCGTGCAACCTCATTGCCAAAGCGGACAAAGGCCCGCTCGCCGGTCTTTTTCCGCGCGTAGCCGATAATCCGGTTTTTCCAGTCGATGTTTTCGGCTTCAAGAAAGGCGATATCCGATTGGGCGGCCCCCGTATGCCAAGCCAGTTGGTAAAAGGCGCGGCGCTCCGGGTTCCCTTCGCGGGCCACGATCGCCGTGTGCTCTTCGAAGGTGATGGCGCGCTTGGATTTGAATTCAACTCCGGGCCACATGGCTTTCCTGTTTGCCGGTCAGGTTGTCCTGGACCCAGTAAACAGCTCCGCGGCGAAACATGCGGTACCTTTTGCCCATAACGCGATCGTTACGAGCTTAAGACAACCGCTTGGCGAGGGGTTCGCGTGCGCTTGGCGAGCGGGTCGAAGTCGTGGCCGAGTCCTCAAAGTGTCAGCAGATCTGCTGACAGTTTCGCTGACAAACACCTCCTTTTTCGTCGTAAATCATTGATATTCAACGACGCAATTTTGGAGGCGAGGGTCGGATTCGAACCGACGTATGCAGCTTTTGCAGAGCCGTGCCTTACCACTTGGCTACCTCGCCTACCTGCATCCCACTATTTATCATAACGGATTGGCGCTTCTTCGCAAGTCTTGAATTCATGAGGTGCCGATCCGCAATTGCCGTATCTTGGCTCGGATCTGTTTGTATTCAGGATGCTTCCGCAAGTTGGCGAGATCAGGGTCTCGTGAGAGCCAGTGGAAGTCCCGATAGCCCAAATCGAGCGCGCGATCGAGGCAGGAAGCGGCGCTCTCGGGCTGTTCCGTCAGCGAGTAGCTGCAGGCGAGGTTGTATTGCACCAACGGGTCTTCCGGACACAGTTTGGCGAGTCTTTCGTCGATTTCCAGCCCTTTTTCGTATTTGCCACGTTGGGTGTAAGTATCGCCAAGGATCTGCAGGGCTTCGACATAGTCCGGATCCCGCTTAACGAGACCGCTGAGAAATTCGATCTCGATGTCGAGATCGCGTCGTTGCCTGGGAGAAAGCTTTGTCTCTGTGCCGCTGCTCTTTTTCGACATAATCCTACGAGCATTACATTCCGGACTCTTCCCTTGTATGTCAAGATTGCTTGAACAACGCGAATCTGATGCCTTTGAGTCAAGTTTTGACGCTTGCCTTTACCATCGTTTTCGGCCCAATGAATCTGTGGCGAGGTGTTAAGAAAATTTCTTCTTTTCCCTTCCGCGGAGCGGAAAATTAGCGAGGCGTAGACAGAAAACATTGGATGCGGTCCAAGTGGCCCAGATAACCCTTATGTTGTGGCGGTCTGAGGCAACGCCTCGCTCGGGGAGGAGGAAAAAAGGAAATTGCCGAAAATGGGATTTGAGTCACTCGCCTTGGCATATACGATTTGATCTAAGGAATAAGATTTATGCTGTCGGCAAGTGATGGAGTCATTTTGGTGGTTGTCACGCTCATCGTAGCGAAGTGGGGCGTGCAGCTTGGGTTGGAATGGTTGAATCGGCGCCATGTCGTCGCCCATTCGGACCGGGTCCCGGCGGGCCTGGAAGCGGTGATGGACGAGGAGACTTACCGGAGATCGGTCGACTATACGTTGGCAAAAGGGCGATTGCGCCAATGGGGAATCACCCTGGATGTGGCGGTACTTCTGGCGGTTCTCTTTAGCGGAGTCCTACCGTGGGGCTTTCGGACCGCTTTGGGTGCGTGGGGGGAGTCTGTCTGGTCAATGGCCGGTTTCCTGGTGATCACAATGATCGCGATCGGGCTGCCATCGTGGCCATTGGATTGGTATGAGCAGTTTCACCTTGAGCAGCGCTTTGGGTTCAACAAGACAACGCCGCGGGTCTGGGTGTTGGATCGCGTCAAAAGCCTTCTTTTGAGTGTCGTTCTGGGGCTTCCGTTGTTTGCGTTGATTTTGGCGGTTGTGAACTGGGCCGGGGCTGCGTGGTGGCTGTGGGCGTGGGTGTGTGTGCTTGTGGTCCAATTTATCCTCTTTTTATTGGCTCCGGTGCTTATCTTGCCCCTGTTTAATCGGTTTGATCCGCTTCCGGAAGGGAGTCTGAGGGAACGATTGCTTCGTTTGGCGGAACGCACCGGCTTTCAAGCGAAAGGGATTCAGGTCATGGATGGCAGCAAACGCTCCAAGCATTCCAATGCGTTTTTCACCGGAATCGGGCGATTTCGTAAGATTGTCTTGTTTGACACCCTCATTGAAGCACTTCAGGAAAGCGAATTGGAAGCGGTTCTTGCGCACGAGATCGGTCATTACAAGAAAAGGCATGTTACCAAGATGATGCTTGTTTCGGCGATTTTGCTCTTGGTCGGCCTTTATCTTGTGGCATGGCTTTCGAAGCAAGCGTGGTTTTATGCGGCATTCGGCTTCCAAACCGAAAGTGTGGCTCCGGCGTTGCTGTTGGTCGGGCTTTTGGGGGGAGTTATCAGCTTTTGGCTCGGTCCGCTCTTGAACAGCCTCTCACGGCGTCACGAGTATCAGGCGGATGCCTATGCGAAGGCTGTTATCGGCGAGAGCGCTCCGTTGGTGCAAGCCTTGCGTAAGCTCAATGAGCAAAATCTGAGCAATCTAACGCCGCATCCTTTCTACAGTCGTTTTTATTATTCCCATCCGACGCTTCAGGAACGGGAGCAAGCACTGACGGCGGCAACGTGATCGGTCGCATCGGATGTTTGACTTTCGGCACAATTCGTCTTACACACTGGATGGTGACGGCTAGCCGACTGTGGTCGAGGGAGTGCGAGGAAGAGGAGCCAGGTTGACCGGTTTCGTGCCGGAGGGTTGCACCGCTAATCCGTCTCCCGACCCCTCGCTCCTGCAGCAGGAGTCGCTGTCTGCTCGATTATCCGAGCTGCGGTTGATTGGCACGTTCAATTGGGAGCGGAGATTTTGGTGGATTTATGTCAGTCAAATACATTGAGCATTTTTACAATCTCTATTCCGGGGTTTATGACCAGATTTTCGGAAAGCTTTCGGGCAATGGTTTGAAGGTCACGTCGCGGCTGCTGGATCTGAAACCGGGTGAGAAATTGTTGGAAGTCGGGATCGGAACCGGACTCTCGTTGGGAAATATTCCAGAGGGGATCGATGTAACCGGTGTTGACGTTTCCGAGAAAATGCTCAGCCATGCGAAGGAGCGAGTTGACGAAGCGGGGTACAACCGAGTGCATCTCTATAGAATGGATGCCAATCAGCTTGGTTTTTCCGACGATAGTTTTGACTCCGTCCTGGCGGCCTACTTCATCTCGACTGTTCCGGATCCCTTGAAAGCGATTGAGGAAATCAAGCGGGTTTGCAAACCGGGCGGCTATATCCTCTTTTTGAACCATTTTCGGTCCGAAAATCCGGTAATGGGCTTTTTGGATAAGGTGTTTTCCCCGCTCTGTTATCGCGTTGGCTTTCGAAGTGACCTTCGACTGAATGAGCTCATGGAAGCCGGCGGGCTCGAGGTCGAGCATGTCGAGCCGATCGCTTTCAATGGTTATTGGAAGGCGGTGCGCTGTGTTAATCCCGGAGTGACCAAAGGGGGTGAGCCGGGCAGGACAGCCGAAAAGGAGGTGTCAAGGCGGCAACAAGACGCCCGTACCAAAACGACTCAAAAGACCACGGCCAAGGCATCAAAAAAGTCGGCCAAGAAGGCGGCCGCTAAAAAGAGCGCCAAGCAGGCGAGCGCGAACCGGCAAAGCTCAAAAAAAACGAGCAAGCCGGCCAAGAAAGGCGGAAAGAAGAAGGGTTAGCGAGGCGTGGCCGCAGAAAGCGGTGACAAGTCACGCGCACTCCAAAAGCTAGCGCGGGGAAGGGACTAGTGTGGTTCAGCCCGGCGAGCCTGCCATCGGTTGATTCGGGGAGAAGAGGATCGGCCGACTTGACGGTCGAAGCCACACAAGTCAGCGCTTATGGAATGTGCCCCCGACGTGCGGGAGCGGAGTGCCGTCCCTACCGCACAGCGGTGGTAAGGGGCGGTAGTCCCTTGCCGGCCGTCCCCTAGTGACCCAGTCGTATGGGAGCGTGACCCGATCAGCAGTGAATGGCTCGCCCTTGCGTTGCCAATGCTGCCTCGCGAATGACTTCCGGCAGGGTAGGATGGGCGTGACAGGTCAGGGCCAAGTCTTCGCTGCTTGCGCCGAATGACATGGCTGTGGCTGCTTCAGCGATCAAATCGCCCGCCCGTGCTCCGATGATGTGGACCCCGAGCAGCCGGTCTGTTTCGCCATGCGCGAGCATTTTGACGCTGCCTTCCACCGAGCCGAGTGTCTGAGCCCGTCCGTTGCCTTTGTAGGGAGCAACTCCTTTGCGATACGGAATCGCCCTTTCTTTCAATTGATCCTCGGTCTGGCCCACCGAAGCGATTTCAGGCCGGGTATAAACCACACCTGGAATCACGTCGTAATTCACATGGCCTCCGCCACGCGCGATCCACTCAGCGCAGGCTATTCCTTCTTCTTCCGCTTTATGTGCCAGCATTGGGCCCGCGACAACGTCCCCGATGGCGTAAATCCCGTCGACCTGAGTCGCAAAGTGCTCATTGACCGGGATCCTTCCATTCTCAAGTTCGATACCGATGTCCTCCAGGCCCAAATTGGCGGTACTTGGCTTGCGTCCGACCGCCAAGAGAAGGCGATCACATGTGACAGGATCCATGCCCTCGCACTCGACTCGGCATCCTTCGTCGGTCTTTTTTGCACTGGTAACGCGTGTGCCAACGTGAATCTCCAGCCCTTGTTGGGAGAACGTCTTGTGGGCTTGCCGGGACAATTCCGAGTCCATCCCGGGAAGGATTCGATCCAGGTATTCAAGGACCGTCACTTGGGCTCCGAGCCGTTTCCAGACCGAGCCGAGCTCCAGGCCGATATAGCCGGCCCCGATTACCACCAAGTGCTTGGGGACCTTTTGGTAGGAAAGGGCCTCGGTGCTCGAGCCGATGACTTCTCCATCCGGTTCAATCCCGGGCAGGCTGCCGGGCTGACTCCCGGTGGCAATGATGATATTGGGGGCCTTTAGGGTCAGCGATTGCTTGGCTCCATTGACGGCGACCTGCCCGGCTTCTTGGATTCGGGCCTCTCCGGTGTAGTGGGTGATCTTGTTCTTCTTGAAGAGCGATTGAATGCCCGAGGTCAGCGATTGGACGACACTCTCCTTGCGGGCCATCATGCTCGGCAGATCGACCTCTACCTTGGAGAATTTGATTCCTCGTTGACCGTAGCTGGTGGCGGCCTCATGATAAAGCTCACTATCTTCGAGGAGGGCCTTGCTCGGGATACAGCCAATTCGAAGGCATGTCCCTCCAAGCTCGGAGGCCTTTTCCACGCAGGCCACGTCGAGTCCGAGCTGAGCTGCTCGGATAGCGGCCACGTAGCCGCCGGGGCCGGCACCGATAACGATTAAATCATGCTGTGCTTCCTTCATATTTCGATAAGTAAGCGGGTCGGGTCTTCTATCGCCTCCTTGATCCGGCGCAGGAAGGTAACCGCTTCGCGCCCATCAACGATTCGATGGTCGTAAGTCAGGGCGACATACATCATGGGGCGAATCACCACCTGACCATTTTCGGCGACCGGCCGTTCCTGGATCGTGTGCATTCCAAGGACCCCGCTTTGCGGCGGATTGATAATCGGGGTCGAGAGCATTGAGCCGAAAATACCGCCATTGGAAATTGTGAATGTTCCCCCTTGCAGCTCTTCAAGCTTGATTTTGTTATCTCGAGCTCGAGTCGCCAGGTCATCGATCGTCCGTTCAATCTCGGCAAAGCTGAGTTGCTCGGCGCGACGAATAACCGGCACTACCAAGCCTTTGCCACCGCTGACGGCCACTCCGATGTCGTAGTAGTTTCGAAAGACGATGTTTTTATCGCGAATCTCGGCATTGATCGCAGGGATGCGTTTCAAGGCGTCGACAGAAGCCTTGATGAAAAACGACATGAAACCGAGCTTGATCCCGTATCGGTTTTGGAATGTCTCTTGATACTGCTTTCGAAGCCGCATCACCGCCGACATATCGACCTCATTAAAGGTCGTTAAGAGGGCGGCATTTTGCTGGGCTTGGACCAAGCGATCAGCTACGGTCCGACGAAGCGGACTCATCGGGACCACTTCTTCAAGCTCTTCGTGCACGGGTTCTGACGGTTGGGTGGTCGTCGCCGAAGCCGACTCGGCGCTGCGTTGCTCTTGGGATTCGAGATGCCGTAGGACGTCTTCTTTCAGTAGACGTCCGCCGGAACCGGTTGCCCGAATATCTTGGGCTTGGAGGCCATGTTCGTCCAAGAGGCGTTGTGCAGCAGGCATGACCGGGGATTCCTCAGTGGATTTCGGAGGAGACCCCGTCGGCGGTGATCCCGTTTTGGTTCCTGCAGCCTTGGCTTCGCCGAAACCGGTCGCGGCAGTTTCCGCGGTGGCCTTCTTTTGGGAGGGCTCCTTTTTGGCTTGGCTTGGCGGAGATCCGGGCTCGAGATACCCAATGATAGTCCCCACGCTGACGGTTTCACCCTGACGGCTTACAATCTGGGAGAGCGTTCCGGATTCCGGGGCAGGGAGCTCCACCGTTGCCTTGTCGGTCTCGAGCACCGCGACATTCTCATCTTTTTGAACCGGTTCCCCTTCCGACTTCAGCCATTCACTTACCTGGACTTCCGTTACAGATTCACCAACGCTCGGAATCTTTAATTCGATCGCCATGACATGTCTTTCCTCAATATCGTCCTATTCCAAACTTATGTTACACGCTAGCAAGCCTTCCTCATAGACGATAATTAACACCGCCCATACCTTCCCTTTTACTTTTGCCAGATACGACGACCATGGACAATCCCGTTATGTGCGCCGCATTCAACGTTGACGGAATCGGACGTCGCCGATCAAGAGACAAGTGCGACGTCGGGGAAGACATCCCTATCAGGGAAGGAAAAGGGCTACAGGGTAGGCGCTTCCTTTTCTGAGCGGGTGACGGTCTTCTGTGACCCAAATTTCTACCCCTGTTGCATGGCGGTATGGAAAGAAATAAGTGTGTCATTTGCTGAAGCAGACTTATTTCTTTCCAGCGCCCCTAAACTTGATGACAGTGAGCCGGCGGGGGCTTCTGTCGGCCTATGAGCAACGGGTTGTGGTTTTTTCGGCCTCACTCCATTGCCTGGCTGATCAATTGGGCTTGCTCTTGTTTGTGGGCGGCTGCTGAGCCTGTGGCGGGACTGGCCGATGCGGGTCGAGAGATTGCTGAGAATGGGAATCGATCGAAAAGCCGATTTCCAAAGTGGGCAAGTAGATATCGCCAGGCGCCCATATTCTCGGGCTCTTCTTGGACCCAATAGACGGGGGTTCCATCCGGGTACGGCTGAAGTGCCTCGTGAAGATGCTGTTTCGGCAGCGGGTAAAGCTGTTCAAGGCGCAAGATCGCGATATCATTCTGTTCCTTTTGTTCCCGAGCTTGCTCCAGCTCGTAGTAAATTTTACCCGAGCAGAGGACGACGCGTTTAACGGTTTGTGGGTCCGGTCCGTTGGGATCGACCAGGACGCGTTTGAATTCGCCCTTGGCGCATTCGGTAAGCGGCGAAGCGACTTTCGGATGGCGCAGAAGGCTTTTCGGCGTCATGACAACCAGTGGCTTGCGCCAGTTGCGAAGCGCTTGTCGGCGTAAGCAGTGGAAGTATTGGGCGGGAGTTGTTGGAATAACCACCTGGAAATTGTCTTGAGCGGCCAGATTCAAAAACCGTTCGAGCCGGGCACTTGAATGCTCCGGCCCTTGCCCCTCAAAGCCGTGAGGCAACAACATGACCAAGCCGCTCAGGCGGCGCCACTTGTCTTCGGCACTGATGATGAATTGGTCGATAATGACTTGGGCGGCATTACTGAAATCACCGAATTGGGCTTCCCAGAGGATTAATCCATCCGGCCAGTCGAGGCTGAAGCCGTACTCGAAACCGAGCACGCCCACTTCGGAAAGCGGGCTGTTGATCAGCTCGACAGGGGCTTGATTCGGTGATAGGTGCTGCAATGGCTCGTAGCGATGGCCATCCTCGTAATCGAGCAAAACGCCGTGCCGCTGACTGAAGGTGCCTCGAGTGCTATCCTGGCCGCTCAACCGAATTCGGTATCCCTCCGTGGCGAGACTGCCCATGGCCAGTGCTTCAGCGGCCGACCAATCGAGCGGCTTTTCCCCCTTTGCCATGGCCCGACGGCCCTCGATAAATCGTTTTAACTTGGGATGGAGATGGAAATCGTCCGGGAGCTTTGTTTGTTGCTCGAGCAGCCCGGACAATGTCTTGGCTTTCAACCCGGTTTCGACTTCTTCGGTTTCCGGCTCGGGTCCCGCGCGATAAGGTTCCCACATACTCCCTTGGCCGACCGAGCGAATCTGGAAGTTGGCGCTCTTGGATTCCGAGAGCTCTTTTTCGAGAAGCTCTCGTCGCTTACGCTGAATCTCATCGGCTTCTTCCCGACTGACCTTCTCCAGTTTGAGCAAGTGCTCCAGGTAGCTCTCTCGGACCGACTTTCGTTGTCGAATGGCCCGATAGAGGGTGGGTTGGGTGAACGACGGCTCATCACCTTCGTTATGTCCCAAACGTCGATACCCATACATATCGATCACGACATCGCGCTGGAACTTATCTCGAAAGTCCAAAGCGAGCCGAACAACCTGGGCCACCGCTTCCGGGTCTTCGCCGTTGACGTGAAAGATCGGGATTTGCAGCATTTTTGCCACATCGGTGGCGTAGGTGCATGAGCGTCCTTCAGATGGAGACGTGACGAAGCCGATCTGGTTGTTGGCAATGACATGGAGGGTCCCTCCGACTGAATAACCGGAGAGCTGGCTTAAATTGAAGGTCTCTTGAACGACACCTTCGCCGATGAAGCCGGCGTCACCATGAATGAGCAGCGACAGTCCGCGCTTTCGGTCGTGGTCGTGAGAGCGATCTTGTTTGGCTCGAACACGGCCAAGGACAACCGGATTGACAAACTCGAGATGGCTTGGATTAAAACAGAGTGAAAGGTGGATCTTTTGTCCCGACGCAGTATGCCAATCATTGCTGTAGCCGAGGTGATGCTTGACATCCCCCCGCCCCATATAGAGCTGCGGATCCGGATCGCTGAACTCGCGAAAGATCTGGCTTGGGCTCTTGCCCATGATATTGGCAAGGACATTGAGTCGACCTCGGTGAGCCATGCCCAAGACAATCTGTTCAATCCCTTGGTCGCCCGCCTTTTCAATCGCCAGCTCCAGCAAAGGCAACAGGCTTTCGCAACCTTCCAATGAGAAGCTCTTCGCACCGATGAACTTCTTCTGAATGAATTCCTCGAACGTGACGGCGTCGGTTAATCGGGTAAGAATCCGAAGCTGCTCCTTACGGCTGATCTCGTGACGGTTCTCGGTGCCCTCCATTCGCTCTTGAAGCCACCGCCGAATCGCCATGTCGTCGATGTGCATGTACTCCACCCCGATGAAGCGGCAATATGTGTTACGCAGGGTCTCAATGATCCGATGCAACGGCATTGGTCCCCCTCGGTGCAGCGTCTCGCAAGAGAAGACGCGATTCATATCCTCTTCGGTGAAGCCGTAACAATACGGTTGCAATTCGGGAGGGGTCGGGCGAGGCCGTCCCAAGGGATCGATCTGGGCGATCATGTGCCCGCGTGTGCGGTAGGCTCGCAGGAGCTGGTCGACCCGATCTTGGAGCCTGGCAAATTCCAGATCCTGTTTTGACTCCGATTTGGGTTGGCCATCGGTTGCGGGGTGAAAGATACTTCGGGCACGGAAGGATGGCTCGGTACGGAACCCCCCGTCGTCTAGCTGGCGTAAATTTCGAAAATACTCACGCCAGTCGGCAGGTACCGAGTCAGGGTCTTTCAAAAAATGCTCGTAGAGCTCTTCGGCAAAAGTTAAATTTTCCGGATCCGAGATGATCTCTGTTCCGCTCATATAAGATGGTTCCATCTGCTTACCCGATCTGACAGGTTCACCGCTCGCTTCAATATAACCCTGTACCGCAAGGTGTCGAAAGTGGAGCACAAGGTTTTTCCACACTTGGCAGTGACGCGCGCTTAAGGTTTGCTAGAGTAAACCATGGGCATGGAATCGATCAACCCTGCTACCGAAGAAGTGGCTCACCGATATGACGTGCACCCGTCTCCCGAGGTAACCCGGTTGCTGGAGGATGCCGAAGCGGGGTTTGAGCAATGGCGCGAATATCGGCTAAAGGAGCGCGCGACTATCCTGTGGGCGGTGGCCTCGGCCCTTCGTGATCAACGCGATGCGCTTGCCCGTTTGATCGTTACCGAGATGGGTAAGCCTTTAAGTCAGGCGCTCGGCGAAATCGATAAATGTGCGTGGGTGTGTGAGTATTACTCGGAAAAGGCGCCGGCCTTCCTGGAATCGTTGCCGATTGCCACGGAGGCAGAGGAGAGCTATGCCTGTTACCGCCCGTTGGGGGTGCTTTTGGCGATTATGCCCTGGAATTTCCCGTTTTGGCAGGTATTTCGGGCGGTCGCTCCGGCGACGATGGCGGGTAACAGTGTCGTGCTGAAGCATGCTTCGAACGTCTCGGGATGCGCTTTGGCGATCCAAACGCTATTCCAGACCGTCAATGCCCCGAAGGGGCTCTTCTCAACGCTGTTGGTGGGCTCGGAGCAGATTCCCCAAGTGATCGAGCACCCGGCTGTCCAAGCAGTTACCCTGACCGGCAGTGAACAGGCAGGCCGGATGGTGGCGTCAAAAGCGGGCCAGGAACTGAAAAAGAGTGTCATGGAGCTCGGTGGAAGCGATCCGTACGTCGTGCTCGAGGATGCCGATTTGGAAAAAACGGTGACGACTTGTGTGACTTCGCGCTTAATCAATAGCGGTCAGAGCTGCATCGCGGCCAAGCGATTTATTGTCCAGGCATCCCGATTCCATGACTTTGTCGATTTGATGGCCAAGCAGATGGCCGAGGCCTCCATCGGCGATCCAATGCAAGACGAAACCCGTGTGGGCCCTTTGGCTCGGGCGGACCTTCGGGAGGAGCTCCATCGGCAGGTCTCGAGTAGTTGTGAAAAAGGGGCTGAATGCGTGATTGGAGGGAGGCCGGTCGATCGGAAAGGGTACTACTATGAACCGACCGTCTTGACCAATGTCCAAGCCGGTATGCCCGTCTACGATGAAGAGACTTTCGGCCCGGTTGCAGCCGTGATCAAGGCCCGCGACGAGCGTGAAGCGATCGAGATCGCCAACGACACGCGCTTTGGCTTGGGAGCGGCGGTCTTTACGGCAGATCGCGAAAAGGGGGAGCACATTGCCGCAAACGACCTGAATGCGGGATGCTGCTTCGTGAATGACTTTGTCAAGTCGGATCCGCGTCTTCCCTTTGGCGGTGTCAAGCGCTCCGGGTACGGGCGGGAGCTTTCCGAGTTTGGTATTCGAGAGTTTGTCAATATCAAGACCGTTGTTTGCCGGTAGGGAGTTGGTGGGGGAGTGTCGGAGTTGTGGTAGGGCTCGCACTCCGCTGCGGGCCGCGTAGACGTCGGGGATGACATTTTTATCAGGCGAGGGCGGTCGGTAGCGGCGTGCAGTTGGTTGCATCAATGACGGCCGAGTTGGCAGGGGCTAAAGCAGGGCTGCAAACCGTAATCCCCGTGTGCTAACGCGCACTTCAGGGAAATGGAAATACCGCAAGACCGCTTCGTAGATGGCTGCGCCCATCAAAATGACATCCGCACGTTCGGCAGGCAGGCCGACGATTTGTCGACGTTGCTCCAATGGAGTGGTCCAGAGGCGATTGACGAGGTGACCGACCGCGTCGCTGGAAAGGCGAGCGTTTTCAAGCTGGCTGCGATCAAATCGATCCAATCCTTTATAGATGCGTCCCAGGATTGTGACGGTCCCGCCGGTACCGACCAACGTGACGCTTGGGGCACCGTCATCGGCTTTGGGGGCGCCACGTGTGATCGCTTGCTTGAGGTCGGAATGGAGCTCGGTTGTCAAAAAATGTTGAAGCTGCCCTCGGACTTGCTCCAGCTCGGTGGGGGCAGGGGGGTCGGAAGGAGGGGAATGCTCCAGGAGTCTTACCGATCCCACTGGATAGCTGTGACTGAACCGGGCTCTCCCGCACTCTCCAAGGATGAATTCGGTACTCCCGCCCCCGACGTCGAGGATTAGTAGCCGTCCCAAATCAAGATCCGGGTCGGTCGTTACGCCACGGAACACCCAGTCCGCTTCTTGGACGCCGCTCACCACTTCGACAGTGAGGCCGCTCGCCGTTTCGATGGCACTGACGAAGGCCTCTTGGTTTGTGGAATCTCTGACGGCGCTGGTTGCGATGACCCGAACGCGCTGCGGCTCGAATGTCGCGGCAACGCGGCTAAAATCGGCGACAACCTTGGCGGTTTGGTCGATCGACTCCCGTTGGAGCTCGTTGTTGCTGTAAAAGCCTTTGCCCAGCCGCGTTTGTTGGCTCTTTTCCAGCAACGGGCTCACTTGATGATCTTGAACCTCCGCAACGAGGAGCTTGACGGAATTGGTCCCGATATCAATGACGGCCCGACGGCAAGATGACCCCATACAGATGAATCAATCCAAGTTAGATTCCTTGTGCAACAAAATTTGATGGGTTTCAGTCCGGTTTGGCCTTTGCCCTTTCCTTTGCTTTCGGCCTCAAGGAATCTGAGGCAACGTCTCGCTAAAGCTTGGCTTCTTCGTTTGCGCGAGACGACGCCATCTTCTGGCTCGCCAAAATGGCTGCTCCGGAAATTCCGGCGTCATCACTCAGCTTCGAAGCAAGGATCGACACCCCTTCGAATGCACCGGGGAAAGTGCCGTCTCGTGCTCGACGCTCAATCACCGGCAGCATCGTCCCTTCCAACGCTTCAATGAGGCCGCCTCCCAATACGACGATTTCGGGATTGAATGCATTCAAGAGATTGGCAATGGCGATGCCGGTATGCCCTGCGGCCTCCTCGATGACCGATTGGACGAGCTCGTCGCCTTTCTTGATTGCCTTCCGGAGGTCACGACTCCTTAGCTTTGTTAAGTCGCTGCCAAGCAAGTCGGTCAAAACGGTTTTGTGGCCTTTTTTGATTGCGGATTGAATCTTCCGGAAGATGGCTTGCCGACTGGCGAACGCTTCGAAACAGCCGCGGTTACCGCAACTGCATTTTGGGCCGCCCATATCGATGACCATGTGACCAAACTCGCCGGCCGTGTGGTTGCGTCCGGTGTAGAGTCGACGATTCAGGATCAGGCCGCCGCCGATACCGGTTCCCAAAAAGATGCCGAGCATATTCTCCGGCTTTGCCCCAAGCTCGACTTCATAAATGCCCAGACTCGCTACGTTGCAATCGTTTTCGACGAAGACAGGGACCTCAAAGCGTCGGGTCAATTCGCTTTGAAGCGGCACTTCGTTCCAGCCAAGATTTCCCGAGAAGCGAATTGCGCCGGTTTCAGCTCGGACCGATCCCGGCGATCCGACACCGATTCCGTTGACATGCTCGAGAGTCAAGCCGTTCTCTTCCAAGGCCTCCATGACACAAGTCACAATTCGCTCGGTGACTTCCTGCCATCCCTTGAGCGGCTTGGTTCTGACCTTTTCGCGTCCAAGGCAGTTAAATCGTTCATCAAAAATCCCGGTCAGGATCTTCGTCCCTCCCAGGTCGACACCGACCCAATATTTTCGACTATTACCCGATTGCGCCATGTTCCTTATCACCGAGATCCTAAAGCGAAACCGTGAAGATTGAAAACCGGAAATGCGCGACTCCGGAATCGGTGGTCAGCGGGACGCTATTTTGCTTCTTTCCCTTCGTTTCCTGCCAATAGGCCGCTGATCCCCGTACGCAACTCTTTGTTGATGGTCTCGAGCGAACGATTTCCATCGACGATCGTGAAGTTGTAAACCGCTTGGAGCTCCTCGAATTTCGTGGCGCACATCGCTTGGTATTCGAGGAAGCTGTCAAACATATCTCGGGAGAGTCCCAAATCCATGCCACTCTCCCAATAATCGAGGCCGAACGACTTGGCAAAGATTCGTTGCATCAGCTCGTTGGGATCAACCTTGAGGTAGAAAACGGCATCCGGCACCAGCGCAATCCCGTAGAGATTCTGGAGCCATCCGGAGTCCATTCCTCGGACCAGATCGCGCACCATCAAGGTATAGATGTAGCGATCCGCCAAGACCATGAACCCGGCTTTCAAGGCCGGTAGGATCGTATTCTCCAACTGGTCTGCAAAGTCGGTGGCATAAAAAAGGCTCAATGTCGTGTAGCTCAGGGTGTTTCCTTGCTTGGCTTGCTCCAGTTCCTCGCTGACCAATGTGGAGCGCTTGAGCCCGACTTGGATGGTGGCATGGCCGCATCCTTCGAGCCAATCGACAAGGCGCCGGATTTGCGAGGATCGGCCGGAGCCGTCCGCCCCTTCCACGACGACGAGCTTGCCGGCTAGCCGGACCGGATCGACCCCTGGAATTCCGAATCCGTAAAAGCGTTTCGGTGTCGGTTGGGGCACTTGGACCGACCGATAGACCGGCGAGCGCTGTTGTTTTCCTGGGCTTTCTGGCATAGGGGAATGATCCGTTCGGTGCTGCTACTCCGCGTGGGTTGGGCTTTCGCGCTGGGTAAAGGGCTCCAGGTCGATCTTGCCGGAGACCAAGTCTCGAACTTGGGACTGTTGATTCTCAATCGGCTGATTGGCGTCGATAACCAGGAAGTCGTATTCCGTGCTCATAGCGAGGTATTGTTCCAGGAGCCGCCCTTGAAAGATACGGAAGCTCTCATGGGGATCGTTCGAGAGCCCCAAGTCCATCCCCGCCTCGAAGTATTTGAGCTGACGTCGTCGATCGAGGACCCGCTTCAGGGAGACATCCAACCTGGCATTGAAAAAGAACGTCATATCCGGCAGAGCGGCAAAATTGTACAATCCCCTTACCCATGCCGGAGGACATCCCCGTACCGTATCCCGGGCAAAGGCCGTGAAGATATAACGATCGCAGAGAACGAGGTAGCCTGCCCGAAGCAACGGGACAAGCTGCCGCTCATAACGATCCGCAAAGTCGGTGGCATGGATCAGACTAAAGGTGGTCGGCGTCAATAATTCCTTGTTCTTGGCCTTGCTGGTGGCCGATTTGACAAGCACCGAGGAGTTCCACTCACTGAAAAAGGTTTTGTATTGCTGTTGCTCCAACCATCGCTTCAGGAGGTAGATTTGGGTCGACTTGCCGGAGCCGTCGAGTCCTTCAACCGCGATGAGGCGTCCGGGAAATTTCTGTTCCGCAAATGTCTTCATAGGCATCGATTCCCTTTGAAAGCGCCTGCCGGATTCATTGAAAAGGCAGACCGACGATTTGGGCGATGACTTGGGCCGAAACGGAGGTGGCCGTCGTGAGGAGTGTCTGGATCATCGGGATCTGGATCACCAACACGACGATGATAAGCCCGAAGCGGCTAAAATTGAGATACTGCTCCTCGCTCAGTCGGACGGCATTCTTGAGCACGTGCGAGCCGTCGAGCGGTGGAACCGGTAAGAGGTTGAAGAAGCAGAGAAAGAGGCTCAGCAGCGCCATCTGCAAAGCGGCTTGATGGATGGCTGTGGCAGCGGGACCGACCGCTTGAGCGATTTGGGCGGCAAACAGGAGGACTGCGGCAAGGAGGATGTTCATCGCGGGGCCCGCCAAGGCCACCAGCGTGTCGTCGCGGCGTCGGTTGCCGAACTGATACGGGTCGACCGGTACCGGCTTCCCCCAGCCAACGATGAACGAAGCGAGCCCCGAGCCCATCATGCTCAAAAGAATCATGATGCCTGGGAGGAGGACGGTTCCGATCGTGTCCATGTGGGCAATCGGGTTGAGCGTGACTCGCCCTTCGGATTTAGCGGTATCGTCGCCGAGCTTGGAAGCTGTCCAGGCATGCGCGAGCTCATGCAAGGCAATCACCGGAATCAGGCAGAGGTACATCGTTAATCCCTGTATTAGGTCGCTCAAGCTCATCGAAGGACCTTAGCAGAGGGAAGGGCTTACTTGCAAAAATCTATTGGAGTGTCTATATTATTTTTCCTAGTGATTGATAACGTCCGGATTGGGCGTTCCTTCTGAACTGTAGGCGGTCTCTCAAAGCTCGCTTGATTTGAAACGTAGGGGAATTACTTTCTTTTCATGTCCGTCACGACAACGAAAGGCGACACAACGAACAACCAGGACACCAAAGCGAACACGATCAGCGAGGCTTCGACGCCGACTCGCTATGACCGTGCCGCTCTTTGGGAGCATCCCGACCGGTTTTATCACCGGCATATCGGCCCGAGCGCGCAGGAAATTCAGGGCTTACTTGAGACCTGCGGATTCGAGACGTTGGACCAATTGGTTGATACCGCGGTCCCGGCTGGGATCCGTATGAAGGATTCGCTCAATCTGCCGGAGCCGGCTACCGAGGCGCAGGCCCTGGCTGAGCTCCGGAGCATGGCGTCAAAAAATCGGGTCTTTCGGTCGTTTATCGGAGCGGGCTATTCCGACTGCATCACGCCGGGGGTGATTCAGCGAAATATTCTGGAAAACCCGGGATGGTACACGCAATACACACCGTATCAGCCGGAGATTGCGCAGGGGCGTTTGGAAGGGCTTTTAAACTTTCAGACGATGGTCACCGATTTCACCGGCCTGGAAATCGCCAACGCCTCACTGCTGGACGAGCCGACCGCGGCGGCCGAAGCCATGACGATGTGCTTTGGCTTAAAGGGGAACGAGACGAAACAGAAGATCCTTGTTGCCTCGGGATGCCATCCACAAACGATTGAAGTCATCAAGACGCGAGCAGCCCCGTTGAATGTCGAGGTCGAGGTTGCGAATCCGGCAACAGCGGAGCTTGATAGCTCCATCTTCGCTGTGCTGCTGCAATATCCGGACACGCGAGGCAAGGTTGCGGATTATTCGACGATTGTCGAAAAGGTCCATGCGAATGACGGACTGGTGATTGTTGCCACCGACCTCTTGGCGCTGACCTTGTTGACGCCTCCGGGCGAGTGGGGGGCCGACGTTGCTGTCGGGAATTCCCAACGGTTTGGTGTCCCTCTCGGATTCGGCGGACCTCACGCTGCCTTTTTCGCAACGCGGGATGCCTTCAAACGGCGGTTGCCCGGACGATTGGTCGGCGTCTCCAAAGATGTCTCGGGACGCCCGGCTTTGCGGTTGGCATTGCAAACTCGGGAGCAGCACATTCGACGTGATCGGGCAACGAGTAACATCTGTACGGCCCAAGTCCTTTTGGCGGTCATCGCTTCGATGTATGCGGTTTACCACGGGCCGGATGGGCTAAAGGCGATCGCCACCCGATTGCTTTATTTCACGCGGCTCCTGGCGGCGGGTCTGCGACGGCTCGGCTATGAGTTGGTCACCGAGCCCGCTTTCGACACGTTTCAGATCCGGCTTCGGAATATGACGTCCGCGGAGATTGCCAAGATTGCCGAAGGGCATCAGATCAATCTGCGCTGTGTCGATGACCAAACGATCGGGATCGCGTTGGATGAAACGACGACCGAATCCGACCTCAACCGTCTCTTCCAGATTTTCAATGGGGATAAAGCCCCCGATTTCGCTGCTCGCGATCTCGCCGACGAGGTCTCGGTGGAAGTATCGGAGCCGTTTGCGCGGAAGTCATCGTTCCTGACCGAGTCGGTGTTTAATCGATACCATTCCGAGACAGAGATGCTGCGTTACATTCGGCGATTGGAATCGCGGGATCTTTCCTTGACCACGTCCATGATCCCGCTGGGCTCTTGCACGATGAAGCTCAATGCGGCTGCCGAGATGTTCCCCGTGACATGGCCCGAGTTTAATCGATTGCATCCGTTTGCCCCGTTGAATCAGGCTGAGGGCTACCTTGAGCTGTTTAAGCAGTTGGAGAGCTGGCTCGTTGAGCTAACCGGCCTTGAAGCTGTGTCATTGCAGCCGAACGCCGGGTCGCAAGGGGAATACGCCGGTTTGTTGGCCATCCATGCCTATCATCGGAATCGTGGCGAAGGCCATCGTAACGTCTGTTTGATTCCAACGTCCGCCCACGGCACCAATCCCGCCAGTGCGGTGATGGCCGGCTTGCGGGTTGTGGCGGTGGCTTGTGACGATCAGGGGAATATCGACCTTTCCGACCTGCGCGAGAAAGCCGAGACGCATCGGGACAACCTCGCTGCCCTAATGGTCACGTACCCATCCACGCACGGCGTCTTCGAGGAGACAATCCAAAGCATTTGCCAGATTGTCCATGATAGCGGGGGACAGGTATTCATGGACGGGGCCAACATGAACGCCCAGGTCGGGCTATGCCGTCCGGGCGATATGGGTGCCGATGTGTGCCACCTCAATCTGCATAAGACATTTTGTATTCCACACGGCGGTGGCGGTCCTGGCATG
>JAHEOI010000024.1 GCA_018610125.1 Verrucomicrobiota bacterium | reverse complement strand
TGTGTCATTTGCTGGAGCCAATTTTGGTTTCTGGCGAGGCACGATGAAGGAGCATAGCCTTGCCCTCTGTGACTGAAGAGTAACGAAGCCAGAAAGCAAAATTGGCCCAGCCCGGAGGGGCGGGGCGGCACCGAGCCGGCTGCTGTGTTGCTCCTCGGTTACAGCCCACTCTGGGATGCGCCCTCGTCGCGCCTTGTATTTGACTCGGTGGCACTCCCGCCAAATGGCACACTTATTTCTTTACAGCCCCTAACTTGGCTCATCGGTAACGGCCCCTTGCGACGCCGAATTCACCAATCGGGCATACTTTGCCAAGACTCCCCGACGATACCGTAGCGCCGGCTGCTGCCACTCCTTTCGCCGCGCTTCCAGTTCGTCCTCCGGTATATCGAGGGTCAATCGGCGATTAACCGCATCGATGGTGATCGTGTCGTCATCTTGGACGAGCGCCAAATTGCCGCCGACGTAAGCTTCGGGCGTGATATGACCGACGACGAACCCATGGGTGCCTCCGGAGAAACGGCCATCGGTAATCAATGCCACATCCTTGCCCAAGCCGCGGCCCATAATCGCCGAAGTCGGTCCAAGCATCTCCCGCATACCGGGCCCCCCTTTTGGTCCCTCATACCGCACCACGACCACATCACCCGCGACCACCGTCCCGTCAGTGATCCGGTCCATCGCTTCCTCTTCCGAGTTGTAAACCTTCGCCCGACCCGTAAAGCTCAATCCCTCTTTTCCGGTGATTTTGGCGACTCCTCCTTCAGGGGAAAGATTTCCGTATAGGATGACAATATGGCTGCTCTCTTTGAGCGGCTTATCCAGCGGGGCAATGATCGTCTGCTCCTTAGGGTACGGCTCCACCCCGGCAAGGTTTTGGGCCAAGGTCTTGCCGGTGACGGTCAAACAATCCCCATGCAAGTAACCCGCATCGAGCAACATCTTCATTAGCGGGAGGGTGCCGCCAATGGCAACCAGCTCCGACATGAAATGCCGACCGCTCGGCTTGAGATCCGCCAGCACCGGCACTCGGCTTCCGATCTCATTGAAGTCGTTGATCGTCAGCTTCACCCCGACCGCATTGGCCATAGCCAAGAGGTGGAGCACCGCATTCGTCGACCCGCCCAATGCGATTACAATGGTCATCGCATTCTCAAAGGCCTCTCGTGTCATGATTTGGTCGGGAGTGATCCCTTGCTTCAACAGCTCGATCACGGCCGCCCCGGCCCGTTGGCAATCCTCCTTCTTCGCCTTCGAAATCGCGGCTTGGGCCGAGCTGTTTGGCAAGCTCATCCCGAGGGCTTCAATGGCCGAGGCCATTGTGTTGGCGGTGTACATCCCGCCGCACGAGCCGGGTCCGGGAATGGCACACGATTCGATCGATTGCAGCTCCTCGCTGTCGATTTCCCCCTTGGAATAAGCGCCTTCCGCCTCGAAGACAGAGACAATGTCGAGCTTGCGATCGGTGCCTGTCAGGCACCCCGGCAAGATCGTCCCGCCATAGACGAAGACCGCGGGCCGGTTCAACCGAGCCAGGGCAATCAGGCATCCCGGCATGTTCTTGTCGCAGCCACCAATGGCGACAATGCCATCCATCCCCTCGCATCCCACGACCGTTTCGATCGAATCCGCGATCACCTCTCGGGAAACCAGGGAATACTTCATCCCTTCACTCCCCATGGAGATACCGTCCGAGACCGTGATTGTATTGAAGATAATCGACTTGCCGCCTGCCTCGTCACCGCCACTGGCGGCTTCTTGCGCCAATTGATCGATATGCATGTTGCATGGTGTCACCATGCCCCATGTCGAGGCCACCCCGAGCATCGGCTTTCCGAAATCTTCCGCTTTAAACCCGACCGGGTAAAGCATCGCGCGGCTATGGGCTCGCCCCGCCCCATCCACCACGCCACTGGAATAGGGGCGCATTGGATCCCTTGATTGATTTGAATTCGACTCTTTCATCAGCTTCTCTCCAGAATCTATTTTCACCACGAAACGTTACCGGTGGCAAGGCCAGCAATTCTAATTTTGGGCGCCTAATCCCAACCTGGAGTCGTTGGTGCTCAGGCTTAGCCTAATGCCGTTCGGAAATTCGGACGGAATGGCTTTGACCCGCCCTTTTAGGGCTTCATGGCGGTGGCGCTGTGGATATGGCAGAGGGTTTCGATGACTTCGGGCTTCTGAGCGATGGCCGGTATGATGCGGCCGGAGAGAAAAAGGAAAGCGATGACAAGTCACCGCACTCCATACGCTAACGCGCGTCAAGGGCCGCGCAGTATTCTCTTTGACTTGTCCAAGCCGAACTGAAAGAAAATGATTCAGGAGATTGTTTTGCGACCAAACAACAATAACGAGGTATGAAAGCAGCTTACATCAACGAAAAAGGACCCGCAGAGAACATCATTTACGGGGATCTTCCCATTCCCGAGCCCAAGGCTTCCCAGATCCTGGTGAAAGTGGGAGCCGCCTCGCTCAATCCCGTCGATACCTATGTGCGCAGCGGCATGATCGATATGGAGCTGCCAGAGCCGTTTATTGTAGGCTGCGACTTCGCCGGCAGAGTGGAATCGGTCGGGCCCGAAGTCTCCCGATTCAAGCCGGGCGATCGCGTCTGGGGAAGCAATCAAGGCTTGCTGGGGCGTCAAGGGACATTTGCCGAGTACGTCGCCACGGACGAGTGCTGGGCTTATCCCACGCCGGAAAATGTTTCCGACGAAGAAGCCGCGGCGATCTCGCTTGTCGGCATTACCGCTCACCTTGGGCTATGCCGGGATGCCAAGCTTCAAAGCGGCGAATCCATTGCGATTCGGGGCGGCAGCGGAGGAGTCGGCTCAACCGTGCTCCAAATGGCCAAAGCGATCGGCGCCAAGGTCTTCTCAACCGCCGGAAGCGATGAAAAGGCACAGGTTTGCCGTGATCTCGGCGCGGATGCCGTTATCAATTACCAGACCCAAGATGTCGCCGCAGAAATCAAGAAGCTGGCGCCGGCCGGCGTCAATGTGTGGTGGGAAACGGCCATGGAGCCCGATTTCGATCTGGCAATCGGAGCGCTTACTTCACGTGGCCGAATGATCGTAATGGCGGGTCGGGACGCTCGACCTCCTTTCCCGGTCGGCCAGTTCTATGTGAAAGGTTGCTCCCTATATGGGTTCGTCATGTTTTTGGCCACCCCGGACGAGCAACAGCGTGCCGCAGAAGATATCAATCGCTGGCTCGCTGCGGGTCAGATTAAGCCGAGGATCGATCGGGTCCTATCGCTCTCTGAAGCCGCAAATGCCCACAAGCTGCAAGAAGAGAATACAGTCAAACGAGCCGGGACCATCGCCGGCAAGATTCTGGTTAAGCCGTAAGGAAGCCGAGGGCCGAGTGCGGGCCCTACGGAGCTGGTAGGGGTCGGTAATCCCTTGCCGACCTTTTTTAGCAGACCGGGCGGTCTGCGTTACGTGGCGCAGGCTGTCCAGCCTGGCAAGGTTCGCGACGACGGGAGGGAAAGAGCGGCCCGCAGCGGAGTGCGGGCCCTACCACAACGGAGCTGGTAGGGTCGGCAGTCCCCTGCCGACTGTTTTTAGCAGACCGGGC
>JAHEOI010000023.1 GCA_018610125.1 Verrucomicrobiota bacterium | reverse complement strand
GGAATGCTCTGCGGGCCTTGGCTTCGAAGGATCGATTGAGACAGATCGCTTCCGAAACCGACTCCGTCAATGTGCAGGGAGCGGTTCTGCTTGCCTTGGGTCCCGATCCGCAAATCAATGCCGCGGCCATTAGCACGCCCAGCGGCAAAAAGGGTGTGAAGCCGGCGCGGACGGTTATCCGACAGTGGGTTGAAGAACAAGTCCAAATTGCCTTTAACCCCGGGGCTCGCCGATTTCGTGAACCCCTCGAGGTTCGGCTTGTCGCAGGAACCGACGAGGATTGGACCATCCGCTATGAGACGGGCGAAGGCGAGCTTTCCGCCGATAGCCCTGCCTACCGAAAGCCGCTCAAAATCATTCGATCAACCCGCGTGCGCGCGGCGGTCTTTGAAAACGGTAAGCAGGTCGGCCCCGTTTCGGAGGCACACTATGAGTGGATCGACGACGAGAAGTGGTCGGAACCGCTTACCGCGATTGGCTTCCGTGCCAGCACCGACAATGGATACGAATGGGTCCGGAACGGGCTGGAGCAAGGGGCGAAGCTGTTTACCGATCGCGACTACGTCTATCAAAGCGTTCCCGAGACGCTCAAAGGAGCGATCTACCTCCGCACCGCCAACGACGACAAAAACGTAGACAATCGCCGACACATTCGCTTCATGTTGAACAAGCCGGCCACCATCTACGTCGCTTACGACAGCCGACCTTCCGACGTTCCCGATTGGCTCGGCCAGTCGGGCTTCGAAGAAACCGATCTCCGGTTGGAAACGAGCGATGTTGCTTTCAATCTTTTCAAGAAAGACGTAAAGCCGGGCCAAGTGGTGCTCGGGGGCAATGGCAGTGCGGGCTCTATGTACCAGGTTATCCTACTACCCCAAAACCGTTAAGCGTATTAAATGGCAACGAGGTGCGAAATGACAATGAGAAGGCGACTTACGATAAGCAGCCTGGTCACGCTGATGGCTGTGGCGCCAACATGGAACAGCGGCTTGGCTGCGGAAGCAGGCGGAGATTCGACAAAGCGTCCCAATATCCTCTTTATTATTGCCGAGGACTGGTCATGGCCGCACGTCGGACTGGCGGGCGACCCGATCGTAGAGACGCCGACGATCGATCGTCTCGGAAGGGAGGGGATAGTCTTTAGCCGAGCGCATGCAACCTCGCCCGGTTGTACCGCTTCTCGGGCGTCGATCTTGACCGGACAATGGTTCGCACGGTTAGAACAAGGCGCTGTGCACCACAGCTATCTTCCGGCCAAATTCCCGGCCTTTCCCTTGCGGCTTGAGGACGGAGGATATGCCATCGGCCATCAGGGCAAGGTAGGGATCCCTTCGTCAAAGCAGCGAAAGAATATTCTGGCCGGATCCGGTTTCGGCAGTTTTGAAAAATTTTTGGACGAGGCCCCGGAGGATGAGCCGTTCTTTTTTTGGTATGGGAGCAGTGACGCTCACCGCGGATATGACCTGGACCAAGCGGTCAAAGAGGTAGACCCTGCCAAGATCCCGGTGCCCGACCATCTACCGAATACCGAGACGGTGCGAAGGGATTTGGCAGGATACTACCACGAAATCCAACAGTTCGACAGCCAGGTGGCCGACTTGTTGCAGGAACTAAAAGATCGTGGAGAATTTAAAGATACGCTCGTGATTGTGACCGGCGACCACGGAATGCCGTTTCCAAGGTGCAAGAGCGAGCTTTACGACTGTGGAACCCATGTCCCGTTGGTTGTCTCGTGGCCAGGAAAACTCCATGCGGGTCGAAGGGTGAGCGACTTCGTGAGCCTGGCGGATTTGGGACCGACACTGCTCGAACTGGCCGGCGAAAACATCCCGGCACAGATGACCGGGCGAAGTTTCCGGGATATCTTGTTCAGTCGCCGAGAAGGTCAGGTCGGTTTGCACCGGTCGCATGTGCTGGCAGGCAAGGAACGCCACCATGGCCTCTGCAGGCCTGATGGCAAAACTTATCCGACTCGGGCAATTCGGACCGAGAACTTCCTTTACATCCGGAACTTCAAACCGCAACGTTGGCCGGCGGGGTCCCCCTACCTGAGCTCAAGCCAAGGGATCTTCAGCGACGTGGACTCAGCTCCGACGAAAAACTGGATGATTCAACACGCTTCCAAACCGAGGATACAGCCCCTCTTCATGCTCTCATTCGCCAAGCGTCCAAAAGAGGAGCTTTACGACCTGAGGACAGACCCGGACGAAATCCATAACGTCGCATCGGAGGCAAAATATCAAAGGCTAAAGGAACACCTCGGCAACACCTTAATCCGGGAACTTAAGGCGCGTCGCGATCCTCGCGTGCTCGGCCAGGGCGAGCAATTCAACAATTACGAATATTTCGTTGGTTACGGTGTCGAAAAGGTTGATCCACCTCAGCCGGTCAAAGAAGCGTTAGGACTGAAATAAAAAGGTTTCCGGCTATAAATCGTTGCAAAAGTTTTTGCGCCGTCTGCGTCAAGACGCTCATTTGAACATACAGTGGGAAGACGGGTCCAGCAAAACTTTTGGAACGATTTATAATAAACGGTTTGCCCTCTTCGTCATGGATTGACAGGGAATCACAAGTGAACCAAAAGCGCCTTTTTAGGAAAAGTTATCAGAAACGACCAATGTTTCGCGGCCTTTTTGAGGTCGGCAAAATCCCTCCAAAGGTCCCGAATACGTTGAATTTCGGGTGTCTGGGACTGGCTCTGAGGCTATTGGTGAATAGCCCCTTTGGGGCATGGAAGCAGGGAATCTGTCCAATTAGCCCCTTGCGGGACCGTGCTCCGTTGCGGTCCGCACGTTGATCCATTCAGAACAGGAAGGAGCGGGTTTCTCGGGCAGGTGGAAAGGCGTCACTGGAGCGGTTCATCAGAGCCGCGGGGTCCCATACTATTTGCGTTGATCTGGAAATGGTTAAAAAAAAGTGGAGAAGTGGGATGTCCGGGAGAACGTTTCTATCAGGGTGGGCGCAGAGATGAGAGGTTACTGGCGGTCCCTGATGGCTATTTGTTTAAGAGCAGGCTAACAGCCCGCGCTACGTCGGCTACCAAACGGGTTTTCGAAACTTGTAGTCGTCCATGACAAAGCCGCCGCCAATATCTTGAACGAGCGATTCGGTGTGGACAAAGCCCCATCGTCGATAAGCCTCGATGGCTGATCGGTTATGCCGGTTGGTGGTAAGCCAAATGGCGTTCAGTCCCAATTCCTTCGCCCGAAAGGTCACGAAGTCGATCGCCTTGGCTCCGATGCCTTGATTGCGGTGGCTTGGAGCGACGTACAGCTTGCTGAGGAAGAGCTCCCCGGGGGGATAGTTGGGAAGGAAGCCGATGTAACCGATGGGCTCGTTGTCTTTTCGAATGAGATAGTAGTGGTAGCCTTCTTGGATTTGCCGTTCGATGGCGGCCTCGCTTTGAAGCTCCCGAAGCATGTAATCGACTTGGGCCTTGCCGATAATCGGAGTGTAATGCTCGCTCCAAATCGTCACGGCAAGGTGGGATACCGTCGCGATGTCGGCAGCGTCCCTCACTTGTTCGAATGGCCTTATTTCTCTGTTGATTTCAATCTTCTGCGATTTCGATGTCTCGTTGGACTTGGTCATAGTACTTCTGCCAGTGGAATGGGCCGGTCCCCACATAGGGTGTCGCTCGATAGTGACCGCGCGTGACATTGACGAGGCCTTTCCAATGCTCCTTGCATTGCTTGAGGTGCGTTAGTGCTTTGCGGCGATGGTTTTCTCCTCCATGCTCGCGAGAGCGGTGCAGCGCCACGCCGGCACGGAGCTTGTCGGCAAAGTAATGGCTCAAATGGCCCCAGGCTTCCAGGTCGTCGAGCTCGCATTCCAGGGCTCCGGTCAATGGGCCGACGTGTTGTCGCAGGGCTTTCACGTTGGCCAAAACCTGTTGGGCATCGTTGCGGGACTCTTCGGCCAGCTCGATCGGGGTCACTCGCTCATCTTCAATCTCCGTCTCCGAGTCATGGGTCTGCGCGACAAATTCCGGGATCGGCATGAAGTCGGGATCGAGCACCTTGTGGTCGATGAGCTCATTGATGGAGATAAACGGCGAGGCCTCTTCGTGTAGGCCGAACGAGCCGGCGGCTGCGAGAAAGCCTTCCGAATAGAGGGTGAAGTCCCAGCTCCCGGCGTGGAAGGAGGCCAATCGCAACGGCATACGGCTTGCGAGCTGGTAGGTCTCGAAGAGACGAGCGGCGATCGCTTCTCCATAACGTAGCGCGAAGGCGTTCTCAAAAACGCGGTCGGGCGTTTCCGGATTGTAGAGGAGGCGACCCCATAGCTTGTAAAAGAGCCATTGCTTTTGGAAGGCATATTGCCAAGCCTGGTGATTATCGATCTTGTGGGAATAATCCTTTGCGGGGATATAGCCTTCAGAGCCGACCATGTACCCGCCGACATAGTCGCGGCCGTTTTGAGCGATGTGCTTGCGGATAAAGTCTGGTTGGCCCCACCTGAGAATGAAGAAGTCTTCGTTTCGGACGGTCCAAATGATCTTATAGTTCGTGGGCTTGGGGTGCCAGTAGCCTTTGTCGATGCGGCCGCTGGTGTAACCGTGAGTGAGGGCGAGGTCGGGTGTCGAATGCCCATGGGACCAATTGAATTTAACCGGGACCCAAACCGGCTTGTCGAATTCCGCTTCGTCGATGACGCGTCGAAGCTCCTTGGGTGAAGCGGTCAGGACCGAGCGATGAATGAATCGGGCCTCGCGGTCCGCCGCTTTTATTCCTTCGACAAACGTCGCTTGGATCCAATCCTCCCTCTCCCGGGCCGACATGCCATCCATCCAATCGGCGAGCGTAACACCGAGGCCGGTCAACTTGGGATATTCGTTGATCGTTTGGGTCACGCATTCCCGGGTGTATTTGCGGACCCGGTCGGAGGTGTCGTTGCGCCGATTGACATCGTAATTGTCGGCCATGGCCTCGGAAACGACGATGTTCCAATTCAAAATGTAGGTATCGATATTCCGGCGTTGGGCCATCGAGAAGAGGGCATGCCAAAACTCTCGCCACTGCTGCATTTCGCGGTCGGAAAACGGGGTTGCTTTCGGGAAATTTTCGGGTCGGATCAAGTAAGGGAACGGGTGCTGACTCCAGAGGGTCAAGACATTGAAGCGATTCCGGGCCATCATATCGAGGTATTCTTCCCAGAAGTCGAGGTCGCGGCATGTGCTACGATGGACCTGCATGGCCGGGCCCGAGCGATAGGGCGACCATGGAAGATTGAATTTGATCGCTCGGAAGGAGGCATGTGGGGACACGCTTTTCGCGCCGGCCTTTTCCAATGACCCATGAGTGCGAACCTGCTCGGTTAGGTCGAGGAGACCATACATCGCGCCGGCGGCGTCGGGCGAATGGATACAGATTCGGGGATCGTTGTTTTTGCGATCTTGGGTGAGGATCTCAAAGCCTTCGTTGTCGAGGTCCTCGCTTAGAGAGAAAGGAGTGGGGTGCCGTGGACCAGATTGGGGGGCGATCGCGTCAACCACGACCAGGATGTCCCAATGCTTTCCGATGGACTTGGATGGGTGATGAATGACCGTGCGCCCGTTGGATTGGAGTGCCGTCGCCAGTTTGGTCGTCGCCCAGTGAACCGACTGGGATTGCATCGGATATTGCAAGACCACCGAGGCCGCGACCGATTTCGTGAGCAGGAGAGGGGCAATGACCGCAAAGGCCTTTAAGTTGGCAATCGTTCTGTATCCCATAACGCAAAAACCTCCGAGTGCTCTCTTGGAGCTGATTGTCTCCGTCTTTTCCAATTTCCCAGTTCAACGCGGGGAAAAAAAGGGTGAAAAGTGGGACTTTGGGGTCTTTTGGGGTCGGGTTAAAAAAGTGGGACCTCGGGGATTAGGTCCCTATCAGCCTCCTAACCTCCAACGAAAAAAAAGGCCGGGAGGAAAGCCTCCCGGCCTGTGATTGCTTATCGGATCGCTCGTCTGTTTTGAGCGGTTACCGCTGGACGCGGAAGAACTGGGCATCCTGCTCGTTCACCGGGAACGTCGCCGGACTGCCTTGGCCGCTCTGCGTCCAAGGTCCTGTCACGGACGGCGCGGTCTCGAGCGTACCCGTCTCGAACTCGATCGTGACAGTG
>JAHEOI010000022.1 GCA_018610125.1 Verrucomicrobiota bacterium | reverse complement strand
GGGGCCGGCCCACGGCAACGCTTTGACTCCGGGCAAGACTCAACGCACCGATCACCCGACGCGAGGTCGACCGGAGCAGCGCTTCTTCGTACGTTCCCTGCATGAGGGGGAGAATCGTCGCGCTCAGCACCCCGATCAGCACGACGACAACCATCAGCTCGATCAGGGTAAAGCCTTGATCATTTTTGCCAGCTCCCGATATCCGCATTTTTGCCCTCACCTCCATCCTCGCCATCCGCTCCCTGCGACCAGAGGTCATACGTCTTAGAGCCCCGCGTGCCAGGAGTCCGGTATTGATAAGGATTCCCCCACGGATCCAAACGGACCATCTCGATATAAGGGCCTCGCCACTGCTTTTCCTCACCTTGTGGCGGCTCGACCAGCACATCGAGCCCCTCCTCGTTTGTCGGATAACGATCGAAATGAAGATGGAATCGAGCGATGGCCGACTTGTAGTTCGCGATGTGAGACTTCGCCTGACTGACCTTGGCGTCGTGGGTCGTGCTCATGAACTGAGGGATAATGGTGGCTGCCAAAATCCCGAGAATGATCACGACCACCATGATCTCAATCAACGTGAATCCCCCGCGACCCTTCCCAGCATGCCGTCTTACTTTCATTCCCAATTGCATATTCTTAGATTGCTCACATTTCATTCTCTCTTTTTCGGTCCGCGAAGCAGACAATCACCGAGGCGTCGACAGCGAGCATTCCATACAATCGAACGCCTCGCCTGATCTCAAGCCACGCCTCGTTAGCTGATTGACTGGCTCATCTTGAAAATCGGCAGCAATAAGGCGATCACGATAAAGCCGACCAGTGCGCCGACAACCAAGATTAACGCCGGCGCGATCAGGGAGATTAATGTTTTGGTCTTACTTCGCATTTGCCGCTCTTCAATATCCGCGACCTTGAGCAGCATTTCGTCCAGGCACCCACCTTCTTCACCGACGTTGATCATTTGAATCGAGGTCTTCGGGAAAACCCCGATTTTTCGCAAAGGAGTCGCCAAAGAATCCCCGCCTCGCGTGTCTTCAGCCACCCGGGAAATCCAATTCGCAAGCACCAGATTCCCGATGGTGTTTTCCACGATCTTCAACGCGGGCAGCAGAGAGACGCCGCTCCTGACCAACGTTCCCAACGTCCTGGAGAAACGCGCCAATGCCGAGGCGCGGAAGACACCTCCCATGACCGGCAGTCGCAATTTCCATCCATCCCAAGCCATCGCCCCCTCCGGAGTCCGCAAGTAGTAGCGCAGTCCAAAGACGGCTCCCGCAACCGCCAGAAGGATCAAAAACCAGTAATCTTGAAAGGTCTTGCTCATCCCGAGCAAAACCAGAGTCGGCAACGGCAAGACGTCCATCATCTCATCGAGCATCCCAAACAGACGCGGCAAAACCACGGTCAAAAGGAGAACAACGGTAAACGCGCCGAACGCGAGCACGAAAACCGGATAGGCCACCGCGGTCAGGACCTCGCTTCGCACTTCGTCTTCATGCTCAAGCAGGCCCGCCAGATCCGTCATGACACGCTGCAACGCCCCGGCCTCCTCCCCGACCCGAACCATGCTGACGTAGAGATTGTTAAAGAGATGCGGATGCTCTTCGAGCGCCGAGGAGAACGAATCCCCTTTACGGACCGATTCCGCGATTCCTCCGAGCACCTCTCTCAGGGCCGGATTTTCCTCCTCCTCACTCAGCCCGTCCAAAGCCTGAGGTATCGGTATTCCCGCCTCCAAAAGCGCCGCCATCTCGCGAGTGAACGCGGTAATCTCCTTACGACGGATACGACTGCCAAAGAGGGATCCCCCCGACCGACTTTGCGACGGCATCTCCGCAACGGCGGCCGCCTTCTCACCGTCGACACAGGCTTCGAGGCTTGCCGGATAAAGTCCCCGCTCCCCCAACAAATCAAGGGCGGCCTTCCGGTTCTCGGCATCAATCACGCCGTCGACGTGGTTGCCGCCGGTTTCAATTGCCTTATAGCGAAATGAAGTCATTCTGTCGCATCGTCGGAAGCCACCCTTACCACCTCGTCGAGGGTGGTTATCCCTTGTTTGGCCTTATTTAAAGCATCTTGCCGCAGTGAAACCATTGTCTTCTTCGCCACATTCGTGATTTCCGAGCTCGAGCGTCGCTGAAGGATCAGCTCGCGTAACTCGGAATTGATTGGCAACAGCTCAAAAATCCCGACCCGACCCAAATAGCCGGTCTCACGACACTCCTCACACCCTTGCCCTTGATAATACGTGCAATCTTCCAAATCGACACCGGCCGCTTCCAACTGGTCGCGGACCAAAGCCGAGATCGGGGCTTCAATCTGACAATCGGGACAGATCCGTCGCACGAGTCGCTGCGCCAGCACTCCCTCCAAAGAAGAGGAAATCAGGAAAGCCTCCACTCCCATATCCAATAGGCGGGTAATCGCGCCGGCAGAGTCATTGGTATGAAGCGTGCTGAAAACCTGATGTCCGGTCAGTGCGGCGCGAATCCCAATCTCGGCAGTCTCCGAATCACGAATCTCACCGACCATTACCGTGTCCGGATCCTGTCGCAGGATCGATCGCAACCCGGTGGCAAATGTGAACCCGCGGTTCGGCCGAACCGGGATCTGGGCCACCCCGGGCAGCTCATACTCAACCGGATCTTCAATCGTCAGGATCTTCTTTTCGGGTGAGTAGATACTGCTCAGGATCGAGTACAAGGTGGTGGTCTTGCCGCTCCCGGTCGGCCCCGTCGTCAAGAAAAGTCCGTGAGGCTTCGCAACCAATCGGCGTAACAGCTTGGCACGGTCCGGGTCCAATCCGAGCTCTTCCGGCGTTTGCACCTTTTGGTCCTTCTTGAGCAGTCGTAACACAACGCTTTCCCCGTAAATCGTCGGCATCGTGCCGACTCGGATATCCACCCGCGTGCCGCGGTGCTGAATTTGAATATGCCCATCTTGCGGCATGAAGCGCTCGGCAATATTCATGTCGGCCATGATCTTGATTCGGGAGATCAATGCGGCATGGAGATGCTTGGGTGGGGGTGGTTTCGGCTGCAAAAACCCGTCGATTCGATAACGTAGCTCAAGCTCCTTTTCGAAAGGAACCAAATGGATATCACTGGCACGCTCCCCTAAAGCTGTGGAAATGATCAGATTGACCAGGTTGATGACGGTCGGCTCATTCGCCATCACCTCGATGTCGTGCAGATTCTTGCTTTCGAGGCCGGCGCTCTCCTCAGGGTTGAGGTTCTCGATCATCCGCTCAACCGTCACCTGATAGCATTCGGAGATCTTCTCGAGAATTTCCGATTCCGGAGCACGGAATTCTTCTACCTCCAAGCCGCTGAGAAGCCGGATGTCATCGACCACCTTCGATTCCACCGGACCGGCCGCGGCAACCCGAATGGTCCCTTCTTTCAGCTCAAACGGCAAAATCCGGTGCCGTTTGACAAAATCAACCGGCAGCGCTCGGATCGCCTCCGACGGCACCGTCAGCTCGGACAAATCCGGCGCGCTCTCAATCGAGCCGTCTTGGGCGACCGCTGTTTCCGATCCCGTTTCTCGAGACGCACTCCCCCCCAACACATCGATACGGAACTCGGACTCTCCTTCAACGTGATTCATTTCCAACCTAGATTCTATGTGGGCGCTTTTGGGGTTCTGCTATCTTATTAGGCTAAACCCGGCGGACCCATTGTCAAATTATTTTTCAGGGCTCAAAATCCCCGTTTCCAACCCTTCAACTGGCTTTTCTACGGATTACAGAACGTTGAAACACCACACCGAGCTCGTGGTTTCGACTTTTATGTGAGACAGATTCGGACAATGGCTGAATAAGATGGCCGAATAAGAATGACGCCAAAATCTTGGAAATTGCCATCTTCTCTTTCCTTCACTTACCCTTTTCCCTCCTTGATAGCGATGCGGTTCCTATCAGGCTCGGCTCGGACACTCCCCGACATCCCCCTGTCCCCATGCAATTGCTTGTATCACGACTCACTCTCTATCTTTAGCGTCAATGTGCCAAGGTCATACGGTTCTTCCTTCGAACCGCTCTCTGCCTTGCTCTCGGGAATAGTGATTTTCTTTGTTATTTGACCGAGAGTATCGGCCCGCCACGATCGCTTTCCCGGTTCTGTCGGGGCAACCTCCAAGGTGTATTCCCCGGGAGGAACATCTTCGACAAAGAAGCTCCCATCGGACCGGAATAACAGCACATATTCCCGCTCGGCGCGTTGAAGTCGACGGCCCTTTTCGGAACGCCAAAAATCTCTTCTCTTTTCCGAATAGGTTTGCCTGGCATCGCGATAGGCTTCCTTCGAATCAAAATCATCCCGCGACGGACGGTCAAACTCGGGAGCTTCGATATTCCGCGTCAACGTGTGCACATCCTTCCGCCAGACGATTTTTTGATCGGTATCCCCCACCACTTTCACCTTTCCTTTCACATCACGTCCCTTTCCCCCAAGCGTTACTTGGGTCGTTTCCCCGGAACGGACCTTGACAGGGAATCCATGGCTATATGGGACGGAGCCGGGGCCGTCATGAAGCTCGTAACGGATGTCAATTTTATGCTCCCCAGGTGGGATCCGATTGAATTCGAACTCCCCATTGGGACCGGGCTGTCTCTCAATATAGATTGACAGATCGGAGCGTTCAGCATACCGAAAGTGCATCGAGTGGAGCATGATCGACTGATCGACATCGATCGGTTTCTCAACCGCCAGTTTGCCGACAATTCGCCCCCAAGGCGACAGATGCACTTTCCCTGTGTTTCGCACTTCAGTAACTTCGGCTCGACCAAAACCGGCTTCATGGGTGGCATAGATAGTCCGAGGCTTTAGCACCGCGGGGAATTCAAAGCGTCCCGTCTTGTCGGTCGTTGTTCGGGGAACCCCGCTTCGGTCCGCCACCGTCCCCGGTTCTCGTATCGACGCTCGCTCGCTTCCGACGACCATGGAAAGGTCGGCCCCTGCCACAGGATCGCCATTTGGATCCAAAACGACGCCGGTTGCCCCACTCCCCTCTTCCAGATTAAATCGGTAGTGGTGCCTACCCGCCGCCTCGAAGGTTGATGAAACGGCGGGACGATACCCTTCGGCTTCAACCACAAGCTGAGCGGGGCGTGAGCGTCGCTCGATACGCATGGAATAGTGCCCGTTGTATTCCCAAACCGCTCGGTCCCGGTCCCAATCTGTCGATCGGCTTTCACCACGGTTCCGACCGGGTGTAACCTGAAAGGCCCGAACAGGCCGTCCCGAATCGGCCCGACGCACTTCTCCCGTAATCACAAACAATTGCCGCAAATCGATTTCCGACCTCTTTCCGTCGGGCTGTAAGCGCAGCCTTTCGATCGGCGCATAGCCTTCCTTCCGGATGGAATAGGTCGCGTTCCCTGCAGGGGCGCTCCTCCAACGAAAACGCCCATCCGCATCCGTTTGCGCTTTCCACGTCATAAGTCCATGACCGCGCCAATCCTCCAATGCGACTTGCGCACCCTTGATCGGATTGCCCTCCTCATCCACGACCTTCCCCGTCACCGCTTTCCCTTTCGCCAGTCGGATCTCCACCGCATCCGCTTCCTCGGTCACGTCAAGCATCTTGTATTCAGGGGCGTATCCCTCCGCCTGAATTGCGACAATCGCCCGACCGGTCGTGCCAATCGAAAAACCAAACTCCCCCCTTTCGTCTGTTTGCATCGATTGTCGTCGATCCAAGTCAGGCTGCATCGCGAGTCGGACCGAGGCGTCTGCAATGGAATGGCCTTGTGGCCCACTTACGGTTCCTTCGAGCCGGACCTTCGGCGCCAGCTCCATTACCGCCTCCCCCGCCAACAAATCATCGCGGTAAACAAAGTTGGATTGACCGCTTTGAACCGGGGCCAGACCATACTCTGTCTCGCGGTATTCCTCATGCCGTATAAGGAAACGCAATCGTTTTGGATTTTT
>JAHEOI010000021.1 GCA_018610125.1 Verrucomicrobiota bacterium | reverse complement strand
CTTCGCTCGTGACGGCGGCATCAACGACAGTACGAGAGCGCCGGCCAGCGGCGTGACGATAAGGAGAGTGATCCACGGTATCGAGCTCATAAAGGCATCCATGCGTAAAGAACCAGCAAAACGACCATCCCGAGACCGATCACGCGCAAATAAAGCTGGATCTGGCCGTTATTGCCCACGGAAAGATCACCGGCCCATTTACGAACAGCCGAACAGGCCGCATCGAATCCGCCATTCAAAACGAAGCGATCGGTCGCATGACTGATATGAGAAAGGAGCAACCAGACGGATGACAGCGCGATGGCGACCCGGTTGAAGAGATAGCGATCCATCCAATTCGCCGAGAGGCCAAGCCAATCTTGGGCTCGCACAATCACGGCGTTATAAAATTGATCGATTCCCAAGCCGAAGCGGAGTGACCGAAAAACCCGAGGCATCCGGAACTGCAACGGGTCCGGTTCCTCGGCTCCCTTTTGCCACCTTACCGCGTAGATCCGAATTCCAAGTCCCACGCCGCCCAACACGAGGGCGGTCGACACCGCCATAAGCCAGTAAACCTTTGGGAAGGTGACCGCCGACCAGTCAAGGACGGCTTCTTTTCCTTCAAGGAAGCTTTGGAACCAAGGCCAAACCGGCGTAGCCAGGACACCCGGCAAGATCGAGCCCGCCGCCAGCAGAAATAACGGCACCGTCAACAGGGATGGGCTCTCGCATGGGGGCGAGCTTTTCTCGGGATGACGATAGTTGCCGAAAAAGATGTAACCCATTTGGCGCGTCATATAAAACGCCGTGAGAAAGACGCCCCCGATAGCCAGGACAAACGGCCCGATCGAGACAGGCCATTCCCAAGCATGATGCAGAATCGCTTCCTTGCTCCAAAAACCGGAAAAAAAGAGCGGAAATCCCGAAAGGGCCATCATCCCGATCCCATAGGTGACAAACGTGAGTGGCATGAAGCGGCGCAAGCCTCCCATTCTTCGGATGTCGTGTTCCTCATGGCAGCCGGCCATGACCGATCCGGCCCCCAGGAACAGCAGCGCTTTAAAGAAGGCATGGGCGATGAGATGAAAAAGGGCCACCCCGACGCCGGCGACACCAAGAGCAAGCATCATGTAGCCGAGCTGAGAAATTGTGGAATACGCGAGGATCCGCTTGATGTCATTCTCGGCCACGGCAAGAGCGGCGGCGAAGAATGCGGTAACGGCCCCGATCCAGGCCACCACGATCAGTGCGGTCGAGCTACCTCCCCCCGAGCCAAGCTCAAACAAAGGAAACATACGGGCTACCAGGAAGACGCCGGCCGCCACCATCGTTGCAGCGTGAATCAGAGCACTCACCGGTGTGGGACCCTGCATGGCGTCCGGAAGCCAAGTGTGCAACGGAAATTGCCCGGATTTACCCATTGCCCCGAGGAAGAGTAAGAGGGCAATGCCGGTCGGAACCATCAAGCCGAGCGAGGTCATCTGCTTGGCCATTGGCGCCAGGCTCGCGGCCTCAATGCATCCCTCGCCACCATCATAAAAAAGGAGCGTCCCGGTTTCGGCATACAGCCAGAGCATCCCGATAAAGAGGCCGAGATCGCCGATGCGGGTCGTGATAAAGGCCTTTTGCGCGGCCGCTGTCGCCGCTCTGTTTTCATACCAGAACCCGATCAGCCAGTATGAGGCCACCCCGACCAGCTCCCAGCACACAAATAGCCACAAAAGGCTGTTTCCGACGACCAGACCGAGCATGGCCCCCGAAAAAAGTGAGATCATGCCAAAGAAGCGCGTGAAATTCGCATCCGCTGCCAAATACCGCACGCTGAATAGGAAAATGAGCAAGCCCACCAGCGAAACCATCAGCATCATGCTCGCACTCAATGGATCGAGGACGATCCCGAGCCGCAACGGTGTATTGCCGAATGTCAGCCAAACGAAATTCCACACCTCTCGGCCCGCCTCTTCTCCGCTTTCCCCAAGCCCAAGCGCCATGGCAAACGCAATGCCGCTCAATAAAAAGGCCACGCTTTGAGCGGTGACGGCAATGACCGCAGCAGCGGTGCGTCGCCGTTGCTTCAACAAAGCGATGACGCCCGCAGCCGCCACCGGCAGAACCGGAATGATCCAGAGAAGGGTCGTGGTCCAGCGCATGAGGGGGGCTATCCTTTCAGTTTGTTTAAATCCTCCGAGCGAGTCGATCGATAATGCCGATACACCAGCAGGATCAACGCAAGCCCCACCGCCGCCTCGGCCGCGGCGACCGCGATACCGAAAAGCGCAAACATGAAGCCGCCGGAGGGGTCGCTGTCACCGTGAGCCCGCCAGAACACGATGAAGTTCAAGTTCGCCGCATTGAGCATCAGCTCGATCCCGATTAGAATCATGATGACACTCCGACGGGTCAAAGCCGCGGTGAGTCCCAAACAAAACAGCAACGCCGAAACGGTCAGTAATACCTGCAATGTCGACATAATTCCTTGATCCCTAATCTTTGCTCTCTTGGCTCTCCTCGCTGCCTTCGACAGGCTCCTCCCGGGCAAACAGCACCGCTCCGATCAATGCCACCGTTAACAGGACTCCCGTCGCCTCGAGCGGCACCAGATAGCTCGAAAGCAGCTCCTCGCCGATCGACTGCATATCGGTTTCGGCAGGCATCGAAAGCGACCCCTTCAGCGAGCCGCTCTTGTGGACGGCGTAAGCGATCGTCCCGAACACCCCGAGGCTCACTCCCACGCCGAGGATCCGTGATCTCGAAAAGAGCGGGCCGACCGAGCGCATGCGATCGGGCGCTGTCAGCAAGATGACGAACACAATCAGTACAGCGACAGCGCCCACGTAGACCAATATTTGGACCCACCCGATAAACTCCGCGCCCAAAGCGAGGTAAAGCATGCCAAGGGCGGCAAACGTTGCCGCAAGACTCAAGGCGCAATAGACCAAGTTCCTCACACACACCGTTGCCAAGGCCCCGACCAAAATGAGAGCAGCGATGATGAACAAGACAACGTTCATGATTTTGCCAGATAATATTTTCGCTCCCAGGAACAACGTGACCGCAGGACGACTCGATTCAGCATCAGATACGCACCGACCAACAATCCCCCCGCCAAAATCCAACCTTGCCAGCCGCCGCCGCTGTAATGCCAAATTGCCGCCGCGATCAGATTGACAAACGCCAAAGGCACCAAACCCTTCCAGCACAGGTCCATCAATTGATCGATCCGCATCCTTGGAAGCGACGCGCGAACCCAGATCACAATCCCCACAAGCACGACCAATTTCACAAAAAACCAGAGGTATGGCGGGATCCATTGAAGCAACGGCAAGGGAGCGCCACCTCCGCCCAGGAAAAGAGCTACCGCCAGTCCGCTACCCGCAAAAATCCCAAAGTATTCTCCCATGAAAAAAAGCGCATATTTGAACCCGGAATATTCGGTCAGGTGCCCCGCCACCAGCTCCGACTCCCCTTCCGGCAAGTCAAACGGGGTACGATTGGCCTCTGCCAAGCTCGTCACAAAAAGAAGCAAGAAGCCGACAATGCCCCACGGGGTCAGCACGAACCAGTTGGGAATAACCCCGATCGCATATCCCGCCTGGTCCTCGACCATATGGACCAAGGAAAGACTCCCTGCCACCATAACCGGCGTGATGGCAACCAGTACCAACGGGACCTCGTAGCTGACCATCTGCGCGATTGCCCGCATCGCCCCAAAAACCGAGTATTTGTTAGCGCTTGACCATCCCGCCATAAAAACAGCAAGCTCACTGACCGAACTGACCGCGAAGAAGAACAACAACCCCACCTCCAAATCGACGAGTGTCAGTCCTCCCCCATATGGCAAGATCCCAAACAAAAGGACCATCGGCGCCACCATGACGATCGGGGCCAAAAAGTGAAGTGCTCGGTCGGCCTTGCGCGGGACAACATCCTCCTTTATAAGCATTTTGATCCCGTCAGCGATCGGTTGAAAAAGCCCGCAAGGCCCGACCCGGTTGGGCCCTCGCCGATTTTGAATCCGCGCCAGGATCTTTCGCTCCGCCAGCGAGGCCACCGCAAACAAGAGACTAAAGAAGGTAAGAATGATCCCTATTTTTAACTGGATGATGACCAACCACATGGCTATCCCTTTTTGCCGGCCTCTTTTTTCTTCGCTTGCTTTGCCCGCTCCGCTTCCCGTCGTGCATCCGCAGCAGCGGAACGGGTCGGACTGAGCTCCCGAAAATACTCGTTTGGCTTCAGTAATTGCTCTTTGTGCAGCCGCAACGGCTCAAACCGAGCGTTGGTGCTGATGGCATAAATCTGATCCATCTCGATGGCATCGAACGGACAGACCTCGACGCAGATCTGACAGCTCATACAGACGGAAATATCGATATCGAACACGGCGGGACGTTTGCGCGGTTTGCCGTTTTCATCCCGTTCATTCTCTATATGAATACATTCGGGCGGGCATTCCTTCTCGCAGATCCGACACGCCACACAACGCAATCCGGCTTCCGGATCGTCACCGTCATAAATCAGGAACGGAAAGCTACGGCTGTTCTCCGGCAAGGGCAAACGCTCTCCAGGATAGCAGACCGTCACCAATCGGCTCGGATCAAAATAGCTCCCGATCCAGTTCTTCAAGGTCACGCCCATCCCCCTCAAAATCCCGGAGCCAAGCCAACGCCCTCCGGACTTCCGATAGTGTGATGCCATTCGTTCCATAGCGGTATTATCCAACTTTTTCAAAATCCGATGCAATTAAGGGTACGGAGCAAGGCGTTAATACAAATTTTCTTTTCCCGGTCCCGCGCAACGGAACATCAGGAAGCCGTCGACAGAGCGCTTTCACTCCAACCGAAAGGCTCGAATGCCCTCCGGCTTCGAATCCTCCAAGGAACGGCTCGCTAACGGTCCACCTCTCCCAGGATGATATCGATGCTCCCCAAAATAACGACCACGTCAGCCACCTTTTGCCCGACACACATATCCTCAAGCAGCGTCAAATTAACGAGGCTCGGCGGACGCACCCGATAGCGATACGGAGTCCCCGATTTGTCGCTGACAAGGTAAAAGCCGAGCTCCCCCTTTGGCGATTCGATCCGCCCATACGCCTCCCCTGCCGGAGGACGTAAATTCCGGTTTTTGGCTTTCGGGTTAATAATCGGGCCGGAAGGCAGCTCGTTCAGTGCGGCCTTGAGGATATTGAGGGACTGCCGCATTTCAAGCAGACGGAGCATGAAGCGGTCGTAACAATCGCCGACGCTCCCCAAGGGAACACTGAAATCAAACCGATCGTACACGCCATAGGAATCGACTTTACGCACGTCGTAATTCACCCCCGATGCCCGCAAGACCGGGCCGGTCAGCCCGGCATTGATCGCTTTCCGGCCCGGGACGGTCCCGACACCCTGAGTCCGGGCGACCACGATTTCGTTGTCCGTCAAAAGCTGCTCCAGTTCATCGAGCACCCCCGGCAATTCGTCTGTTATCCGCTTCGCTTCTTCAACCCAGCCGTCCGGAACATCGCACCGACACCCTCCGAAGCGCATGTAATTGCACATCATTCGTGCGCCCGTCAGCGATTCAAAAAGGTCGAGGATCTTTTCCCGCTCTCGGAAGCCATAAATCAAGACGGTCGCCCAAACCCCCATGTCATTGAGCAAAAACCCAAGGAATGCGAGATGATTCTGCAATCGCGTCAGCTCCGCGGTGATGACCCTGAGATACTCGGCCCTTTCCGGGACCTCGATCCCGGCAAGCCGTTCGACACTGAGAGCATAGGCCCAATTGTTCGTTAACGAGCAGAAATAGTCGAGTCGGTCGGTATACGGCATGTTGCCGAGATACGAGGTCCGTTCGGCCAACTTTTCATGATTGCGATGCAGGTACCCAAACACCGGGGTCAGCTTGACCACTGTCTCCCCGTCCAGCACTGCCTTCATCCGGAAGACACCATGAGTCGACGGATGCTGCGGGCCCATCGAGATGTTCAGCAGCCGCTCGCTTTTCTCCGATATTGATTCGACTTCTTCTGTGCTCGTCATTGCTTAGGCCTCGCTTGCTCATCAATCGGCGACTCATCGGATTCCTCCGGCGGGAAGTAGTCCTTCCGCATCGGATGGTCTTCAAACTCTTCCCACATCAACAACCGGCGCATGTCCGGATGCCCGTCAAAGACAATCCCGAAAAGATCGTAGACCTCGCGCTCCTGAAGCTCCGCCGAACGATACACCGGAGTCAGGGAAGGCAAGTGGACATCCGGGTCACGATTGCCGGTTCGCATTCGCAATATGACGGGTCCCTGTTTCAATCGCATCGAATAGAGGTGATAGACGACCTCCAAATATCCGGGGACGGTTTTCTCAACAGTCTTTTCATTCACCTTCTCTTCACCTTCGACGGTTTCAGTCACCGGAACCTTTTCTTTCACCGTCGAATTCAGCCAGTCAATCCCGGTCACATTCGAGGCGTAGTCGAGACAAATGTCTGGAGCATCCCGCAGAAACCGGGCCACTTCCACGGCGTGCCCGTCATCGACCAGCAGTGAATGGTGGCCGGAATGGCTCTCATTCGAAACCAATTCGATTCGGCAGCTTGGGACCGCTTCTTGAACCCGCTTGATGATTGTCTCGAGATCTAGCATAGCCGTTATTTGCCTCCCCCTTGCCAGCTTGGACGCCAAGTCTCCGCGTTGTATTGCGGAACGAGATCCCGGCCGCCCTCTTCCGGAATAGCATACTCGCTCGGTTGATCGCGGTCGGCATGGCGTGCCTTCCCCGGCCCCGAAAGCTTTTGTCGGCGGATCGTTTCCTGAAGATGAATAATCCCGTTTAAAAGCGCTTCCGGGCGCGGCGGGCATCCCGGCACGAAGATGTCGACCGGGATGTAGCGATCAATCCCTTTAACCACATTGTACCCTCCTTTAAACGGCCCCCCGGAAATCGCACAGGCCCCCATTGCCAGGACATATTTCGGCTCGGCCATTTGGTTGTAGAGCCGCACGACCTGGGGGGCCATCTTCTTGGTCACGGTCCCCGACACAATCATCAAATCCGCCTGGCGGGGGGACGGACGAAAGATTTCAGAGCCGAAGCGTCCCAGGTCGTAACGGGCGGTTACAGAGGCAATCATCTCAATGGCACAGCAGGCCAGCCCGAACTGCAACGGCCAGAGCGAATTGGACCTTCCCCAGTTATAGACCTGCTCCAATAGTGTCAGGTGCACCCCATAAAGCGCAAGCTCGTCCTGAAGTTGTTTATCCTCGGTCATAATTGTTTATTGCCATGTTAGAAACCCTTTACTCCAAGCCCAAACGAGGCCCTCGATCAAAAGAAGGAGAAATACGAGCATGGCGACAAACGCCCCCGCCGGTATTGACGAAAATGCCACGGCAAACGGCAGCAAAAAGACAACCTCAACATCGAAGACCAAGAAAACCATCCCATAAATATAGTATTGAGAGTGATATTGGATATGAGCCGATCCGACCGACTCGATGCCGCACTCATAACTCGCATTCTTCACAGCGCCCGGTTTGGCAGGCGAAAACAGCCGAGCCCAAAGATAGGCCAAGGCCAAGGGTATCAACGGAAACAAAATCGCGACACCCAACAAAATTGCCAGTGCAAGATAAGGTGAGGTTTCCATAGGCGTTTTTTCCTTTGCTTCTACGTCAGTCTTTCCATCAGCCTTTCCAACACCTCGCTGTCGCGCCCGCCATCGAAGCGGCGCTGTGATTGCCTCACCCTCTCCCCTTCGCTCTCGTTGAGGGTCGTCTTCTCCTCCCTATAAAACACCCCGAAGTAACCCGGTGGGTCTGCTTCCGCAAGGCGATACGCGGCGGCGTCATCCCCGATATCGTGATCGGCAGGGACTTCGGAGAATTTACCTCCCCTGCGGGGATGGGTATCGTCGAAGGCGCCGGGATAGAACTGCACGCATTCCGAAAGGCACTCGATGACGGCAAATCCGTTGTGATCCATCCCCTGCTCCATCATCGACATCAAGTGATTCGGGCTGGAAGCGACGCTCCGGGCAACAAAGGTAGCCCCGGCGGCAATGAGCTTCTTGATCGGATTCAACGGGGGAATCTGCGATCCCCACGGATCCGTTTTCGATTTGAATCCGATCGGCGACGTGGGCGAGGTCTGCTTTTTGGTAAGGCCATAGACTTCGTTGTCCATGACAACGACTGTCATCCGCACATTCTTGCGGGCACAATGCTCAAGATGGTTGCCCCCGATCGAATACGCATCCCCATCTCCCACAAAGACAAATATGTTCAAATCGGGCCGAGCCACACTCAATCCGGTCGCAAACGGGAGCACGCGCCCATGCAGGTAATGGACCCCATAAGTATTGACAAAATACGGGAAACGCGAGGAGCATCCGATCCCCGAAAGGGTCACAATTTCCTCGTGGGGCGGATTCCGCTTCTCCAGCATTTTTTGGTAGATTGCCAGCACACCGTAGTCGCCACACCCCGCACACCACGTCGGCCGATCCGCCCGGAGCTCACTCTTTGTCAGACGGTGCCGCCGCTCCTCGGGGACCTCCCGCTCGGTCGCAGCCGTGATTGTCGTCTCACTGTCGTTGCTTTCGTTACTCATGGGATAAGCTCGCTGTTTGCCGAGATTCTCTGACATTACTCGCCTCTGCACCCCTTGGCTCACGGATCCGATCCACAATCTCATCGACGCGGAATGAGAGCCCTTCGGTCTTATTGATCCCTTGGATTCGGGGGCAACAGGTCTCCATACGAAGCATGCGGCCCAGCTGACCACAACCGTAGCGTCCACCGTCGTTCATTTCGACGACATAGATCCGCTCAAATCGATCAAATATTTCAGTCAATCCCGGAGGCAACGGACTCAAGTGGCGCAGGTGCAACCCGCCAACACCGGAGACATCCGATCGCAGCCGGTCGACCGCCTTGCGGATAACGCCCTCTGTGGATCCCCACCCCACAATCAGGATCTCTCCCTCCATCGGGCCGTCGACTTCCGGAACAGGGAGCTCCGAAGCGAGGAGATCCAGCTTCTTGTGACGCTTTCGTGTCATCGCTGTGTGCATCTCCGGATTCACCGAGGGGTAACCATATTCATCGTGCTCCAGTCCGGTCACATGCGGATAGGCCCCATCTTCGAGGCGGGTTCCCGGCGCCACATGCCGGGTTACCGAATCAAGGGGGTAAGGCTTGTGGTAAGGGCGTGGTTTCCGGTCGCTGACAATCAACTGCATGCAGCGATCCGGTTTCGGCATTTTGAAAGACTCGATGCGTGTTGCGATCGCTTGATCGCTTAGGAAAACGACCGGAAGACTGTATCGGTAAGCGATATCGACCGCTTCGATAGCCAGGTAGAAGCACTCCTCGGCCCGAGCCGGCGCCATTACCACCCTTGGAGAATCCCCGTGCGCCCCGTAGCATGCGAGCTCCAAGTCCGACTGCTCCACGTTGGTAGGAAGCCCCGTTGAAGGCCCCCCTCTCTGCACATCAACGATCAATAAAGGGATCTCGGCCATCACGGCAAAACTGATAGCTTCGCTGTAAAGAGAGAGTCCCGGACCGCTCGTGCCGGTCATGGCAACAACACCGCCATAAGCGGCCCCGATTGCAGCGGAGATGGCCGCGAGCTCATCCTCGGTCTGCAAGAAAGTCCCGCCGAAAAAAGGTAGCTCCTGCCGGAGCTGTTCCATCGTATCCGTCCACGGAGTAATCGGATAGCCCGCCCCAAAACGGACTCCTGCGGCGATAATTCCGTAAGCCAGGGCCTGGTTCCCGGTCATGGTCACCTTATTGACCCCGCGTGTTTCGGCCGGACAGAGCCGGTACTCGGAGCTGAGCTCACCCAACGAGTAGGCCCAGCCGGCCTCTAAAGCCAGGAGCGCGTTCCGCACGACCGAATCACCCTGCTTTCGAAATCGGGCTTCCACCAGGCTTCTTGCCTTTCCGAGATCGAAATGGAATAAATTGGCCAATAGACCAAGCAGATAAATGTTCTTTCCCTTTTGTTTTCCGGAGCCGCCAACCGTCTCAATGGTCAGCTCGGTAATCGGGAGACCCATCGACTTAATGCCGCGTGTCTGTAATCCCTCATTGTCAGGCTCAACGTGACTCGAATCATAAAGCAGCAATCCCCCATCCCGAAGCGAGGGCAAGTGCCGGTCATAAGAGTGTTGATAAAACACGACAAGAATGTCGGCGTCGTCCCCCGGACTCAGAATCTCACCGGTCCCCATGTGAACCTGAAAAATGGACGCCCCTCCTGAAATGGTGGCAGGGATCGTCATGTAAGTCATGACCTCCATGTCGCTACGCCCCGCCAGCCGAGCCAGCATAACACCTATCGACTGAATCCCATCCTGTGAATTCCCCGCGATACGCAAAACCGCTTCCTCCAACCTCTTTCCCGGCGGGGATGCCACTTCGCCGGGACCTTCCTGCATTTGTGAGCTCAATTGCGACATAGGTTCGTTTGTCGATCCTTCGTTTTATCAACCAATCTCAATCTACGCTCGATTCCGGAGCCGATGCCGTACATAAGTTGCTCACTCTTGCCCGAATATTGCTCTTTCCCTGTGCGGTTTAGAGTAGATCCACAGAGTGAATGTAACGATTCAGCCGCAAAAAAAGGCGGGTGATTGATCAGGCTCCAATGAACCGCGGTCAGAATCGTTACCCCGCGAAGAGGACAAGAGCCCCTAACCACGGATAACACGGATAGGGAGATCGGTCTGTGTTTCTCCATGGCATACTCCTCGAGAAATCCGAACAAAAACTCTTGCTCCGTGAGATACTCGCTCACGAGTTGGGTCGCTCACGGTACTGACGCGGTGATTGGCCGGTAATTTGCTTGAAAACTCGGGTGAAATAAGGGATTGATTCGAAACCCACCGCCACCGCCACATCCCGGATGAAATGCCGTGAATCCAAAAGCATTGGCTTGGCCTTTTCGATTCGAACCCGGGCAAGGTACTCCGAGAAATGGAGTCCCGTCACTTTCTTAAAGCGCTTACAGAAATAGGAGGGTTGCGCCTTTGCCTTATGGGCCACCTTCGACAATGATAACTTTTCCCAATAATGATGCTCGATGAATTCTTTTGCCTCCCGGATAGTCCCCGGCTCTGCCCATTGTTGGCCCATGATGATCTGGTTGGCCAGCATGGCGAGGTGATCGGAGAAAATGGAAACCATGTTGAGTCGATTCTGATACTCCTGGGGAGACATGGTCGGGACCTTAAAGTAAGCGCGCTCGAGGGCTTGGATGCGCTCATCGGATTCCGCCGACAAAAATCGCATCAGTCGGTTGAAGCGTTCTTGTGTCGGCGACACATGCATTGGGTGGCCGATCTGGAAAAAACCGAGCGGCTCGTCCGCGACTTGAAACGGGATAATCGTTTCCGTGAGCCCGGCCCGGCACACCACTGAGCGCCTGCTTCCGTCTTCAGGGAGAGTCAGCCCTGCCTGGAGCTGCTTGCAAATGGCGCATGTGTCGGTGCCCTCCGTCATGAGAGCGCAAAACGCATTCCCATGGGCAGTCGGTGGAATCGAATGTCGGTTTTCCAACGGCTGCAAGGCAATAGAGAGCCCCGCGCTTCCCTGGAACCCGTGTGCGAATTTCTGAAAAAGATCCGATTGCGATAAGATGTCGATGATATCTGAGGAACGTTCCATAATTCTTTTGGCTGTCATAGCGAATCCCTATTGCCCTCTTAAAGAGGTTATCATTGACCGGAAAACCCTCAGCTAAACTTCAATTGCCGATTGCTTGTCATTTTCTGTTCGTTCTCCTCACTTAAGTAGGGGGGGAAGGGACTTGCGGGTCTCCGACCTAAGAACTAAGAATCAACCAGGCACCGCCGAAGCTCCACGGCAACGCCCGGCCATAAAGCCTAAGACCTTACCCTATTTTGCTAATCCACGACCGGATATTGGTAAGGGATTGACCTTTCCAGAGCCACCGGTTCTTTTAAATCTAGGAATCCGTGTTGGAGAACAAAGTTTTAGGGAGATTGACCGTACTGAAAAAGACAAGGTAAGATCCGATGCCACGCGTACCGTTATCCAGCCTAATGCCGATTGTTGTGGGAGCAGGGATGCTCATTCTGTTCGGTCTATGGCTTTTGCAGTCCCCGCCAACGAAGGTGGAGCCGCGAGGTGATGAAGCGGGTGGCGACGTCGGAGCGGCCGAGGATGTCGACAAGGACAAGGACAAGGGCAAGAACCCGGTCCTTGAAGGAAAACGGACAACCGGTCCGGGGGAGCCGGGCCGTGCGATGGGGACCTGGCCGTGGTTTCGGGGTACCCGAAGGGATGGCATTACTCG
>JAHEOI010000020.1 GCA_018610125.1 Verrucomicrobiota bacterium | reverse complement strand
ATCCGGGGTCCGGACACGCCGGCCACCGTGGTCGAGCCGGGTCGCAAGGACATGGCAATGTTCATCCGTTTTGCGGCGAATGGGTTCCTGACACGGTTGCAGGAAGGGGATTGGATGAGCCTGTTTGACGGGACCAGCTTGGATGGCTGGGAAGCCAGGGCCGAGGGCAAGGTCACCGCCAAAGAGGGTGAAATTCGAATGCTCTCAAAGGGGCAAAACCTGTGGCTCGTTCACGACACCAAATTTGAGGATTTCGAACTGGTGGTGGAGGCGAAGATGCCGGATCACTACAACTCCGGGATCGGGTTCCGCTGCACCGGTGAAAAAGGGAAACCGCAGGGTTACCAATGTGAAGTCGACGGCAAAAAGAGCGGCATGATTTACGCTATCGGCTCCGGTTGGGTTTGGCCCAAGGGGAGCAAGGAGAAGCAGCGTTTCCGCGAGATGGCCGGGGATACATTTCATGAAGGTCGGTGGAACCTGTTTCGTATTCGGTGCGAAGACGGGCATATCGAGATTTGGGTCAATGGCGTGAAAACCGCCGATGTTCACGACGAGCGTTTCGATCGGGGATCCGTCGCTTTGCAGCACCATGGTCGAGGCGGTGTGCACCGATTCCGGAACATTCGGCTGCGTAAGTTGAAGTAATAAATCTCAACGTATGCGAATCGAAATTGTCCGCAGGTGGAACATTAAGAATTGCCGGAGGCATATGGAGAAGCTTGACAGCCCGGCGTCTCCGTGTGCAGAATCAGCTCTATGACCACACCAAAACGGATCAAGCAAGGGATAACCCGGCGCCGGTTCGGGAAGGCGGTCGGGGGTGCGGCTGCGACCGCATTCGGATTTCAATTTATTCCGAGCCACGCATGGGGGCAGCTCGAAAAGCCGACGCTTGTGGGCATCGGCTCGGGCGGCAAGGGGCGAACGGATATTGCGAAGTCGGCCAACGCCGGTTTTCGCGTGATTGGGCTTGTCGACGTGGTGGACGTCAAGAAGATGGCTGAGGCCACGGGACGCTTGGGCTCAATGGCCGACACGCGCAACCGTTTCCCCGATGCGGCGTTTTTCACGGATTACCGCGAAATGTTCGATAAGCTCGGTGACAAAGTCGACGCGGTAACAGTTTCGACTCCGGACCACCATCACTTCCATGCCTCAATCGAAGCCATGAAGCGGGGCAAGCATGTCTATTGCCAGAAGCCGCTGACTCATGGCATTTGGGAGGCTCGCATGATGAGAGAGGTTGCCGAAAAGACCGGAGTCAAGACCCAAATGGGGAACCAGGCCCACGCCAACGATCACATGCGTCGCGTCGTTGAGCTGATTCGTGCCGGTATTATCGGCAAGGTCAAGGAAGCGCACGCGTGGACCAATCGTCCGATTTGGCCGCAAGGCTTTGAGGCCCCGCCGCCGAGCAAGCCGGTGCCGAATTGGTTGGATTGGGAGCAATGGATCGGTCCGGCTCCTTGGGTCGACTACAGCCCACGGATCGCACCGTTTGCCTGGCGTGGCTGGTGGTACTACGGGACCGGCGCATTGGGTGACATGGCCTGCCATATCATGGATCTCCCATACTGGGCGTTGCTGCCGGGCTCGCCGAAAAGCGTCAAGGCACAAGAAGAAGGTGCGACCGAGCTATCTCCGCCAATCAGCTCGAACATTACCTGGGAGTTTGGGCCAAGCCGATACACCGCCGACGAAGGTTTCAAATACCATTGGTACGATGGCTATCTCAACGCCCACTTTGAGCGAGATGGCTGGAATCTGGTTAAGGAGAGCGACGAGTACAACCATCCAGGCGAGGATGTGATGGAGGGGATGGACTTCCAGACATACGGGAGTGTGATCGTCGGAGAAAAAGGGAAGCTCTTTTTCAATCGCTTTCAAAATAACTGGGTTGTGAAGCCTTCGAGCACACTTGACGGATTTGAGTGGCCCGAGCAATCGATCTCGCGTGCCCGCGACCAGGACAACTATAAAGAATGGCTCGATGCGATTAATGGCAAGATCGATCAAAGCAAATCGTATTTCGGCTTGGCGGGGCAGCTTACCGAGACCGTCCTGCTGGGGGTCCTGGCTCAGCGGGTCCCGGACACCAAGCTGAAATGGGATGCCGAGAATCTGGAAGTGAAAGGCCGACCGGATTTAACGAAGTACATCCATCGGGAATATCGAGATGGTTGGAAGATCCGGGTCTGAGGCAACGGCGGCAAGGTGTCGGGGAAACGACCGACACACCGGTCACAGGCATCTTGCCGCCCAAGGAAGATAGCCTCCAATGGCGCGAAGTGAAAAGAACGTTTCCCTACTCTTGATTCTCCCGGAACGTTTGAAACGAATTCGAGAACGGTTTCGACATTGTTTTGTTGGGATTGCAGTTGGCCTCCCTCGTTTCGAGGTTTTTCGAGGTTTCATCGAGAGACCGCCCCTGTGATCTCCAGCCGAAAGAAGGTGATCTCCTTTTCCAGACGCACCGAGAATCGAATGTTCTCGGTACCGTCGGGATTGGTACCGGCGACCGTTTGATGGTCGCGTGAGACCGGGATCCAATTCGCCAAATCGGAAGAGGCGGTAAGCTCCCATGTAAGCTCCTCCAGCTCGGCGCGCTTGACAAAGTCGATCTCGACAACCGGGGTCTCGGAGCCGGGATCGTAGGTGATGTTTAGGGTTCTTTCGGGCTCCGCACTTCTTGGATCCGTGTGATGAAAAAACTCGAGCGCATTGGGAAATCGATCCGAATCCGGATCGGCGTCGAGTCCTGAAATTGAGGCTTGATCCAGCTCGGAAGCCGAGAAGTGCGTTTCCAACCAAGCCTGCAGTGTTTGTGAGGCGGGCTGCTTCGCGCCGCCGGCTTCGGCTTGTGCCTGCCAATTTGTCGGGTCATTTGGATCCGGATTGCCTGTCGGATCCCGCAAAACCAGGGAATAACCTTCACCGTCGGGCTGTTCCGGCCATGGAGGGGCATCGTCATAGGTGACCTCAATGACGACCTCTTGTTCGGCGTTAACAGCGGCCAGTCGCTCGCCTCCGTTGTCGAGTTGGGTCCCCTGCTGGAATTCGCCCACGACCAGGTCGGAGGCGCCATATCGATGGCGGAATGCCGCCCTGTTGGAGACGAGTATCAATCTTGTCCCAGGGGCCAGCTCACGGGCATCGCTTGCGTTATCGAACGCGAATTCGATGCCGTCAGTGAATCGTAGCCCTCGTAAATCGATCGTGCGATCTCCGATATTGAGGAGCTCAAGGAGCTCGAAGTCGCGGTGACTGGTAAAGCCGGCTGCGGCTTCGGTTTCAGTCGCGGGGGCGGGGTGGTAATGGGCTCGAGAAATGACGAGATTCGAGGGGCTCGGCGGTACGGTGCCCACAATGAATTCGGCCTGGCCAAGCGGCGACCATTCATTTCCGTTTCGGAGTCGCGCTTTAACCATCGTCGATTCCAGGAGGGGAATCGGGTCGGTGTATTCCCGTGCGGAAGGGGCGACCGAGCTGGGGGCACCGCCTTCCATCCGGACCCCGTCGTATTCGTTATTGTTGTCATAGCGGGCTCCTTTCGTCCCGATCGGCCAATTGCCGGCGTCAAACTCCGGCTTGAGCCATTCCGAATGGACTCCATTGCCTGCCGGGATGAGAGCGCGTTTTGAGGCATCCAGGGAAACCGGTTCCGTGGTGGTAACCTCGCCCCCTTTGGTAGGGATTCGCGGGTCGCTTCCATCCAATGTGTAATAGATCGTACCGGAAGCCTTCGAGCTGATTTCCAGGGGAAAGCCTTTGTCGACACGTCCTCCGTGTCGGTTGAAGGTGGGCGGCTCGGCGGCGGGAAGCCAGCCTCGGTCACGGAATTGTTGCAAGACAATGCCGCTGCGCCGAGCAAAATAATTGTACAGCGGGACCAATAGGTCTCCCGTCTCACCGAAGATTTCGTCACGAGTCTCGAGCCAATCCAAGCGAGTAAAAGGCGCGTTTCTTTGATTGTCACCCCAACGAGCCGATTCCAGGCGCATCGCGAGGTTAATGTTCTCGGTCAGGTCTCGGTAATGCCTGGCCGCGGTTTTGGGAGATAAGACCCCGTGCCGAAGCGCTTGGTAAGCCATGTCGGCAAAGCGGAGGCGGTATTCTCGATTGTCGATCAGGTCGTGATGGAGATTGGTCGGCGCACCCTGGTCGTTGCGTCCGGTAACGTCGTCCATCACATCATGCAATCCTTTCTCAGCGTCCCAACTATGGAATCGCCATCGTCCGTCGGCAGCGACCCGGTTAAAGGAGGCATACCAATTATGGTGGGCCCAATCCTGATTTCCCACGTAATAGTTGACGAGGATGTAGCGGATGAAAGCCGGAATGTCTAGTCGTTGCCGAACGGCTTGGTAATTCGCATTCTCCTTGAGATTGCGATCGGCCAGTTCGTGCAACCGTAAGTAGCTCCCCGAGGAGCCCTGCAGCAGATCGTTGGGATTGTGCTTAAGCGAGTCATAATGCTCGTTCTTCCCGCCGAAGTAGCTCGCTGCAAAATTGTCATCCGGGCGCTCGTGCAGGGTATGGATGCCCCAGTAGATGCCATTCAAATAGAGATGGACGTGCCGACCGTGCGGGGAAGTGCCGCCCATGGCATTGTGAAGGTTCGCCGCGTATTGGTCACGGACATACTGCGCTCGGCCACGTTGGTTTCTCGGCTCGACGCCGCCCCCATAATGCCAGGTATTGTTGAGCCTGGCATCAAGCACCAACGTATCGAATCGGGTCGCAGCGGTTTCGCCGAAAACCGGATATTCCAAATCAGGCTGGAATTTAAATCGCATCGACAATTTGTCCGATTTCCAACGATTTGGACTCGAGCCCCCGACGATCTGGACTGTGCCATCGGCTTGAAATCCCTCCTGGGCGTTGACATTTTCGGGATCGCCTCCCGGGTTAAGCATCTCTATCGAGGCGGGTCGCTCGTCATCCTCACCGGCAATGTAGATTCCATCTTCACCGAAAAGCTGGTCGAAACCGGTGACGAGTGAAATCGTTGGAATGCGTTTCAAATCGTTCGGCACTGGGCGAACTTCCGGATCGGCATGATCGAGAATCTTGGGGTCGAGCCCCCAATCCGGACCGGCATGGCCCCAGTTGGCGGCCGTCGAAAACGGTTTACCCCGGCCATCCTGTTCCATGACTTGCCGCGGAAAGATAAAGGTTGCTGTCTCGATGTCGCTCGGTTCAAGGCCCGGCTTGATAGCAACGACGCGCAGTGTTGTCGTCTCCGAAATGGTCACGGTTATGCCGGGTGCCGTCTTCGGATCGGGCGCCGACACATGTATTCCGTGGTCGGAGCCTGGTGCACTCCCGTCGGTTGTGTAGCGTAAATCGGCTCCGGGAGTTGCGCATGTTAGCGTCACCGCAATCGGCGAGCTATAAAGGCCGTGACCGGCCGTCAGCTCGGGCTTCGCAACGAAACGGCTCAATGAAGCGACGGCATTCGGCTCATTGGGTGTGGGGTTTTTAAAATAACCGGTGTTATCGGACGGCGGGGTCGTCGTTCGCCCGTAGGAAACGTCGGTGCGCTGGCGAGGATAAGGGGCGAATTCGGAGCTGACGACGATGCCTTTAGGTGACGAATGAGTCAACGCGAGGTATTCGCCCCCACGGTCAAGGCGGAAACTGGTATGCAGCTCCTCTCCGGCCTGTCGCCGGTCATTTCCCGATGCGAAGACGAGCAGATAGGCATCCGGAGGCAGGGTGACGGACGGGAAGGCCCATTGCTTCGGACTTTCTTCCGCATCCGTTAAGAACCATCCTTGCAAGTCGATCGCCACGTCCGTCGGATTCCGAATTTCGATCCAGTCGGAGGCCTCGCCATCCGAGTCCAACAGCGTCTGGTCGTTGGCGGCCATCAGCTCGGAAATGACCAAGCGATCGTTTTCTTGGCCATGTCCCGCAATTAAGCCGATTTGCAAAACAAGCAGGGCCAACGCAATCGCCGTCCGAAACATTCCCGTCGAGTCGCCAAACATGGCAAGGGGTGCATTGTATCGAGGCGAACCCCGGCACCGAGCTGGAAAGGGAAAAGGCACACGGCGGACCTTTTTCCAAGTGTGGCCTTTCAATCCGCTCGTTAGGGCCGTCTCTTTCATGGGATAGTATCGCCGTTCAAGCGCGATCGCTCAACCCTCGTCGGTGTCGGGAGGTGAGAACACCGCATGACGACTTCGACGAATTGCCATGTCCTATTTCGATACATAGCGTGTCCATTCCTGCGCACTGAGAGCGCGGATATGAAAGAGCCGGACTATTTCAGAGTGCCCGTCCCGGATAATCAGGAAGGCACCCTTTGGAAATTTAAAAACGTCACCGGCGAGCGCATGCGTCCCCCCCTTACCTGGCCCCCACCCGCGACGATCTCCTGTTACCGAGAGAAGTGCTCGACTAACCTTGCATAGTGGCGCGCTCAAACGTTTAGGCGGTTGGCCGGTCGGGCGGTACGGGAACGGCGGCATCGCACCGGTCCAAAGCGCGTTGAGGCTCCGCATAAGTAAACTCTTCCCCCTTTATAACGAGGGATTGCAAAGCCGTTTCTCCGGTTTTATTGTCACGTTGAGATGAATCGAAGTCAGGTTGAGTCGGCGATTGAAAGAGGTGTTCCCTTCAGGATACGCATGGCGGACGGTCGGGAATACGAGGTCCCTCATCGCGATTATATCTCCCTCCCGCCTCGCGGCTCATACGTTGTCGTTTTTGACGATCAAGGGCATTATTTTGCCCTGCCGTTGCTCACGATGACCGGCCTGATCCATGAATCCGGAGACATGGAGGGGGCGACGTAGGTTCTGCCGCTTCTGAAGACTTTAATCGACGAGGAAGCAAGGGCGGGCTCCGGGTTGAGACCTACGGTGCGCACTCGGACAAGATGCGCTGACACCGCTGAGACGCTGACAAGAATGAGTGGTCTTCGGGAAAACGGGACGTTTTAACCTTTTCCCTGGAGGTTCTGTCCCCTGGATTTCTCCATGAGAAATCCAGGGGGCTTCTTTAAGCCGATCCTTACTCGCCCTCTTTGTCAGGGACTACAATGACATCGCCGTCCTGCAACCATACGCCTGTGCCGGGATGCGGTTTTTCCAGATTGACGACCAGCTCATATCTTTCTCCCGATCCCGGATCTTGGCGGCGAATCGTTACCCGCGTCAGATCTGATGAGGTGTAAAGCATGTTGGAAAGATTTAACACGCGCTCCAGCTCGAAGGAGCATAAATCGGGTGCTTTGCGGTCCTGCTCATTAGACTCGTCTGATTGTTCTGCCTCAACGCGCGTCCCACTCGGCCCTATTAACACTTCTCCGCTCCGTTTTTTTCCTGTCGCCGGTAGGTTGCAAGCCCCTAGCACAAAGCGCTCTTTTTCGCCTCGCACCGAAATCTCGATTTCGCGCCGAAGCACAGCTTTCAAACCATCGACCACTTCCCCCGATAGCCCGTCCCAGCTTGCCCCTCGGCGATGGGCTTTCTCTGGGATATACACCACATCTCCCCATTCGAGCGGGATATCCTCAACGTCCCCGTGATCCTCGCTTTCAAGGAGCTCGTCGAGGTCCACAGGTATTGTTTTCGTCTGACCTTCTTTTTCACGACGGACCTCGATGTGTTTAAGATCCGGGAAGCCGGCCTTACGCCTCTTCCTGTTCTGCTCAAAAAACTCCGCGAGGCACTCCAGCAGCGTGAACCGGTTTATGCCGTCGGGGCGCTTGAAAAAGACCGGCTCCGTGAACTCTTCGCGCTCGACCGAGATCGTGGCGGCGCCCGCTTTCTCGCGGAGGGCTTGGATCACATTCCCGTAGCGGCCTTCTAGTGCGAGCGTGTACGGAGTGTCCCCGGCCTCGTTCGGGATGTTCGGATCGCCGCCGTGCGCCAAGACCGCTTCTATTACGGGCAAGTACCGCGTCTCGACAGCCCGATGCAACGGCGTATTCCCAGCAAAGTCTTGTAAGTTTGGATCGGCCCCATTTCTCAGAAGAAGGTTGGCCATTCTATCGTTCTTCGACTTGGCAACGACGTGCAGCGGAGTTTCACCGATTTTCCATTGGAGACCTTTCGATCTTCCCCCTCCAAGCCGTGGGGAGCTCCTTTCGATGGTGTGGCTTTCGTTAATTTGTCGCACGCTGGGATCGGCACCCTGACGAAGCAGGAGCTCGGCCAACTCGCGCTCCTTTTCGGCCACCGCTTTTTGAAGCGGCGTAAAACCGTTGTCCGCACGGACCTCCACCGACGCCCCGGCTTCCAGAAGCAATTCTGCAAGCTCTAACCTTTCCTCCTCAATCGCCCGGTAAAGAGGTGTTTCCCCATCGTCGTTCTGCACGTCGAGAGTCCCCCCGTGTTCAATCAGAAGATTGGCGGCCTCCTTTCGACCAATTTGGACTGCCCAATGCAAGGGAGTATCGCCATCTTTATCCGCTTGCACATCCACCTCCGCACCATTTTTCAGAAGCAGCTTAATCGACCGATCCGGCTTATTATACCCAACGGCCCGCTGCAAGGCTGTCAGAGATCGTTTGCCCTTAATGCCCTTAATTTCCGGATCCGCGCCGTGGTCTAACAGCAATCCCACAAGCTCTGGAACCTCCAATGCCAGATGCAGCGGCGTCTCTCCCTCTTCCGTTTTCACGTTGGGATTAGCGCCCTTTTCCAGGAGGAGCTTGATCAGTCCGGTGAACTTCGGAAGGTCCGATGAGTCAACCTTCATCACGTTCAATAATGGGATGTTGCCGCCTTTGTCCTTCAAGTTTGGATCGGCGCCTTTTTTAAGCAGCACTTCGGCGGTTTCGACATAGTCCTCAGGATCAGAATCGCGATCAGTACGCGAGCCGGAATCGTCAGGAGGAGATATGCGACGCGTCGCCGTCGCTTCATGGAGAGGGGTCTGTTTTTCATCGTCTTGCGCATCGACTTCGGCTCCGTGATCGATCAGTATCTGCGCGATCTCGGGGTGTCCCTCTTCAGCGGCGAAATGAAGGGGGGTAATCAGGGATTCAGGGTCTTGGATATTCGGATCCGCGTCATGCTCCAAAAGCAGCGTCATCATCGCTTTGGACTCTCTCATTATTGCGAGAAAGAGAGGCGCTCGACGCCGGTCGTGACTACCTAAGTTCGGATCGGCTCCATTATCCAACAGAATTTGAGCGATATCTCTGTACTCGTCACCGATCGCTCTAGCCAAGGCTGTGTAGTCGCCGGCATCGATGGCATTCACCCGGGCCCCTTTCTCAATAAGCAACGCCACGGTCGATTTCTGTCTATAATTGACTGCGACGAATAAAGGGGTCCTATCCCTTTCATCTTGCGCTTCGAGCTTTGGATCGTGGGCCAGGAGCAGTTCAATCAGGTTATTGAAGCCTCCTTGCGCGGCAATGTGGAGAGGAACGGTTCTGGGTAACAAATAGTGGGAAATCGCATCCGAAATCCGACTT
>JAHEOI010000019.1 GCA_018610125.1 Verrucomicrobiota bacterium | reverse complement strand
GGTCAAGCGAACGCGGTGGGTTACGTCATTCGAGAAAACGCCGAATCTCTGGCTTGCGCGTGGACAAAATAAGAATCCCTACTCACACATCGCCGATTGTTATTTGTATCAATACATTCCCGGTTATGGGTGGCATTTCCTCAGGCGCTTTTCGGGAATCGCCCTCGAAGGGATTTATCAAGACAGACAGGGTCACATTTGGCTGGGTACGTATGCCAACGGCCTTTACCAGATCATTCCGCAGCCGATATCGAGCATTACGAAGGCAGACGGCCTTAAGCGAAACATGGTTCGCTCGGTCCATCCGGCCACCGGAGGAGGCGTTTGGGCGGCGCTTGAGGGTGAGAAACTGTATCGGATTCAGAAAAGGGAGGTGGATCAGTACGGCACCCCGTATGCAGGTAAAGCGGAGGATTATCGCGTCGTTTACAAAGACTCCGCCGGCCGTGTCTGGTTTGGGGGGCGAAAGGGATTTGACGTGTTTCGTGATGGCACTCTCGACCGTTTACGGTACAGGAGGCTGAAGTCTCTTCCGACAGAAATACGGGAGGGCGATGTCATAACCTGGACCCTGATCGAGGATTCTCACCACCATATTTGGGTCGGCACCGAAAAGGGGCTTCTGCGGTTTGACGGAGGCCGACTCCACGCCCTCGATGATCACTTCGTTATCCCTGAGGGCGTGCGCTATTACGATGAGAGCCCCGACCTTTCCGATGTCGACGTACGCGCGATCCACGAAGATGCCAAGGGCCGTACTTGGGTTGGAACGGCCGAGGCGGGGATATACCGGCTTGCCGATGACGGTACGTTCAGTCATTATACCAATACCGAAGGTCTCTCAGCCGACCATATTAATGGGTTCTATGAAGATGAGAGGGGGATGCTCTGGATTTCGACGGTGACCGGGCTGGTTCGATTCCATAAAGGGCATTGGACCACATTCACGGAAGACGACGGCCTGTATGACGATCGGGTTCATACCGTTGTTCCGGATGGAATGGGCAATTTCTGGATGAGCAGTAACCGGGGGATCTTTCGGGTTGAGCGCTCCGCGCTCAATGCTGTGGCCTCGGGGGAGAAGAAGGAAGTGGAAAGCGTCGTCTATACCGAGATCGACGGGATGGCGAGTGCCGAGGCGAATGGCGACTATCAACATGTCGGCTGCCGGGGCGAAGATGGCTTTCTCTATTTTCCCACGATAAAGGGGGTTGTCGCCTTCAAACCGAAAACCGTGACGGCGCGGGAGACTGCTCCACAAGTGATCCTGTTTTCCGTTTCGGTCGATACGGAAACGATCGCTCAATATGTCGGACCCGACTTTACGGATACGGTGATTGAAGGGCCGTTTCGATTAGGACCTGGGAGAGAAGGTAAACCCGTGAGCGCGATGCGTTTTGAGACAGGGCAAGCGGAAAAGCCGAGCGATTCGAAAACGGCATCGGGCAAACCGGATATCGTGATTCCGCCGGGTCGCGGGGATTTGATCCATGCCAGCTTCACGCTGGCTTCGCCCGCCAGGCCCAGGGAATGGCACTTTCGTTATCGGCTGCTCGGATACAGCTCCGACTGGGTTGAAACGAAACTGCAACGCCAAGTTTATTATCCCAATCTGCCGCCGGGGCGATATCGGCTCCAAGTGAAGGGACGAAACGCCCACGGCCTCTGGAGTCGCAACGATGCCTCGTTTAGCTTTGTGATCCAGCCGCATTTTTACCAGACTGCTTACTTCTACGCCGCCACCGGAGGTGTCGGACTGCTCCTTTTATGGGGCGGGCATCGTTTTCGGTTAAGGCGCCGTCAGAAATGGATCGAGCTTGAGAACGCACTGAAGCTCGAGCGCGAAAAGGGACGTATCGCTCAAGATATCCACGACGAAGTGGGCAGCCATGTGACCCGATTGCGCTTTGCTTCCGAGCTCGCCAAGCAGCATACCGGCGATTCCAAGAAATTAAGGGAACAGCTCGACCATATCTCCGAAATTGCGGGTGAGGTATCCAATAGCTTCGGCGAAGTCATTTGGCTTACAAATCCGAAGCATGATAACCTCAAAAATTTGTTTTCGTACCTCCGCCGCTATATCTCGGAATTTACCGAGGGCACGGCATTGAAGTCCGAGCTTCATTTTCCTGATTCCGTGCCGGATCGCCCAATCTCACCCGACCTTCGCCGGAATCTTTATCTCACGGTCAAAGAATGCCTTAACAACATCGTCAAGCACGCCCGGGCAGCCCGGGTGACGGTAACTGCCGAGCTTACGGAAGGCCGGCTTAGGCTTCGGATTGGCGACGATGGCAGAGGGATCGGTGAGAGCTCGTCCCGACACGGCCATGGCATGACGAATATGCAGACGCGGATCCAAGCTGTCGGCGGGCACTTTTCAGTCGACTCAACGCTTGGTCAAGGTACTCGGATTGACATCGACGTGCCATTGGTACAGCACGGTAGGAATCGGTGAGCGGCTTGAAGGGGGCCGATTTCATCCACTGCGGAGCTTGGTGAGGCGGCTTTGTTTGACCCATCCGGGCGGGTGTTTCGCATGGGATACCTTTAGCCAATCGCCTTTTTGGTCGATGATGCGAACGACGAAGCCATCACTGAGGGTGTAACGGCTTTCGGACTCACTGAGTGGACCGTACCGCACGACGGTGTCGGATTGGGTAACGATCCCGAGCCTGTGGCCGAAGCGGGCGAACGCAATCCAGCCAACGGTGACTAATAGGACGAGCATGAGAATCCCGGAAGTGTATATCGGGCCTCGAAGGCGAGATGCCAAATCGGGTTTCCATTCCCGGATGGCCAGCAGTGCGAAAAAGATCCAGAAGGCGACGCTGCCAAGCAGTGTCCACTGACCCAGCGTTAGGCCGAAGCGAACGGGTGCGTAAGTTTGAAGGAGGGTTGCTTCGGATTCGGGGAGGCGGGCAAGGGCATGTTCGAGATTCTTCCGAATGTCGGGATCCCTGGGATTCAAGAGACGGGCATGATGATAAGCCGCAATCGCGGCCCCGATCTGATCCGCTTTCAGGTAGGCATTGCCGAGATTAAAATAGATCGCCGCTGAAGTATGGCCCGACTGAATGATCTCGGCATAGGCTTGGGCGGATTCGGTATAACTGCCGATCTCATAAAGGCGGTTGGCGGCATCAAACCGTGTTGAGAGATTACCGGCTGCCGCGGATGCAACAACGGGAATCAGTAAAAGGAAGCCGGCTATGAGCTTGGGACGCAGCATCACGATGGGCGGTTGATGTTTGTCGAGGTCGGTTTTACCGAAGGCCGTTGGTCTTTCGGTGTCTCGTAGGAGCGGAGCTCCCGAAAGGCGTTGTTGATCTTGGATAGGAGGGCATGGAGCTCAGGGCGGTGCCGATGAGGAGCGTAACGCTCTTCATTGCAGACCGCGAAGAGCTCGTGCAGTGTTTGTATGAGCTCGGGGGGCGCGCCTTCTTGGCGTAAACGCCCCTCCAGTACCTCCTCGGTGATCGAAGAAGCGGGAAGGCCCAACCGTTCGCCGAGCTGCTCCTGGAGGAGCCGGAAAAGCTTGGCGGCAAATTTCGGTGAATCATCTTCGGCGGCAAGGCGTTCCAGTTCGGCCAATCCGCTTCGGACTTCTCGGCGTACGCGTCGTGTCCGAAGTCGGTGCGGGTTTTGGAGGAGGTAATGGTGTCGCTTTCTTACCACGAGCCCGCCGAGCCACGCCATGACCGGGATGGCTTGCAGTCCGAGAAACCAAGGCCGGCTAATGAGGGGAGGTGAGAATGCCATCGGCTTGCCGGGGCGAGCTTTAATGTGGGCCGGCTCGTTGTCTCCGTTTTGCGTGGCGGAGCCCGCGTCGCTTTGGGCGATCGATTTCCGTCGGTTGGAAACCGATTTCCCGGGATCCACCGATATTGAGAGCGGGGAGTGTTCAAGCTTCTTGTAGCGTTTCTCCTCCGGATCGAAATAGCTGAATCGGAATGGCGGAATCTGTTCCAGTTTGGCGTTTTGCGGCATGACGACCAGCTCGAAGCGCTTGGTTCCCTTGATGCCGAGCTGTCCGGTTTTCTGATCGGTGACCGAGGGGGGGTAGGTCTTGAAACCGGGCCAGGCTTGCTCTGGTAAGCTTAAGGCCTCCAATGTGCCTTTTCCTTGGATGGTCACCTCATAAGTAACCGGGTCACCGACAATGACGTCAGTAGGCGTTGCCTTGACTGAGAGGTCAAATTGGCCGATGGCACCGTTGAAGTTTTCAGGGACATCGTCTTGGGGTAACTCTTTGACGTGAATGGTGTGTTTTCGGCTCTTGACACGAAGGTTCCGACTTTCTCTCGCTGAAAAGAGACTCCGGCGACCCGATCGTGGAACCTCGATCACCATTTTGGCGGTGGCCGGTCCCAATGTCAGGGAACCCGTCTTGACTGCCGATGCTCGCAGGTTAAAACTGAATTTGCGGTAGCGTCGGCCATGGCGTCGCACTTGTTGGCGTTCCGGCTTCCGCGGAACAGAGCCAAACGTGAATCCGTCCGCCTCGATTTGAGGGCGCTGCAACTGGGGCACCCTCACGCCGACAGCGATATAGAGGTCAATGGTGATCGGGAAATTCTCGCCGGCAAAGAGCGTGGTTTTTGTCGGAGCAAGCTCGATAAAGGCATGATCCGGGGAGTCACCGTTATTGGAAGAACGGCTTTGCTCAATGACCCTGAGTGCCAGTGGCTCCGTTCGAAGGGTCTCGTTACCGACCTGGAATGTCTGGCCCGGTATCTGGAACTTTCCTGTTTTGCTTGGGATCAACCGATAAGTGAAAATCCATTGGCGCCGAGTTTCTCCGCCGGAACGGCTGATGAAACGTTGCTGGCGCCCGGAATATCGTCCTTTTATGGAGCTCGGTATCCTTATTTCCGGGGGGCTCTCGGGTGCGGTGCCTTCGAACGTGATGGTCAGATTGACGCCCCGGCCCATCGGGGTCTCTTCAGGCCTCAGCTCGGCCTCGACGGTGGCCGCCTTG
>JAHEOI010000018.1 GCA_018610125.1 Verrucomicrobiota bacterium | reverse complement strand
GTCAGGCGCGGTTGGTCCTTGCGGCGATGCGACGGATCGGCGACGCGGATAAGGTCCTGCGACATGTCAACAAGCAGGTGCCGGTCGTGGTTCGCGTCTTTGAGAAAGAGGAGGCCGAGCTCATTGAGCAGTTGGGAGGGACTCCGATCCTCAATTCGATGGCGGCTGCCGACCGATTCCTGGAATGGTTTGAAGCGAATGGGTATCTCAGGGCCACGGAGCAATCGGAGAGTAAGGTCAAAAGTTAAGCTCCTTGACCGGAGCGCTGTTCTTTTCTTAAGCGACCTGAGTCTCCGGTAGGAACGCCTGATCCGTGGCCAGCCGATGGATATTGCCGACGGTCACTCTCGCAATTTCGTTGAGCGCCTCTTTGGTCAAAAAGGCTTGATGCGAGGTGATGAGCACATTCGGAAAGGTTAGCAAGCGCGATAGCTCATCATCCTGGAGGACCGATTCCGAATGATCTTCGAAGAAGATCCCTTCTTCCTCTTCGTAGACATCGAGCGCAACCCCGCCGAGCTGCCCATGCTTCAACCCTTCGATCAATGCCTTCGTGTCGATCAACTTGCCTCGACTCGTATTAATCAAAAAAACCCCCGACTTCATGCAACGGATGGTCTCGGCATTGATCATATGGACATTGTCCCGGAGCAACGGAACATGGAGGGAGATGATATCGGATTGAGCCAGCAAGGCATTCAAGTCGGCATACTCGACCCGGTTTTCCTCGGCCCATTCCTCCGATGGGTAAGGATCGTATGCCAACACCCGCATGTCGAATCCTCTGAAAATGCATGCGGCAATCTTGCCGATCTTTCCCGTGCCGATAATCCCGACGGTTTTGCCGTTGAGATCAAATCCAACCAGCCCGTTGAGCGCAAAGTTGTGCTCCCGCACCCGGTTGTAAGCCCGGTGAATACGGCGATTAAGCGTCAAAAGGAGGCCGACGGCGTGCTCGGCAACGGCATGGGGCGAGTACGCCGGAACGCGAGTCACCGAGAGATTGCATGTCTTTGCGGCCTTCAAATCGACATTGTTGTATCCGGCGCAACGGAGCGCGATCAGCTCAATGCCGTTTTCGGCCAATTTTTCGATGCAGACTTGATCCAACTGGTCATTGACGAATGGGCAAACGACCGTTGAGCCGTTGCTGGTGGAGGCGGTCTCAGCGTTGAGACGGAACTCATGGAAACGCCAAGTAATCGATTCCGCCCCCTCGGCTTTGGAGAGGTACTCCTTATCGTAAGGTTTCGTGTCGTATACGGCTACCTCGTGCATCATTAATCCTCATTGTTCTCCGAGGTAATCAGCTTGGTCCATAAAAACGAGGTCTGCTCATCGAGTTGTTCGTTTTTATGCCATAAGGTGACGCGCCAGGCCATGAGCTTCCCCATTTTGTCGAACGATTTTCCGGTCAAGGGAAGCTTCGACCAGGTGCCGAACCACCCCTTAGGCTCGACCTCTTTTGTAATCACGTAAGGCTCGGTCCGATAGGCCTTACTTCCCCGCAGAGCGACCTTCAACTGGAAAGGGGCATCCTTGGATCCGTCAGCCTTCCATTTGATGTCAAACCGAATCCCGGACTGTTTTTTCGAATTTTGTCTCAGGTGGTGCTGGTAGGCATCTCGCTCAAAAAGGCTTGGATAGAGGGTGTGACGACCTTGCTGATCAAGGAAGTGTGGCAGCACTTTGGCGATCTTTCCATCGGCACCGAGGCCGGTGCCGGGCATTCCCAACAAGACCCCATAAACCAGAAGCGCAATGACCGCCGGACGATTCATGCAACCAGTTTACGTCATGGAGCTAATTCGCTCAAGGACGCGATCGGAAGGTTGCGCGCAATACCAAAGAGGGCCAGTACGATGACCGAGATCAAAACGAAGGACTTAGGAAATTCCGGGCTGCGGCCCATCCATCGATATCGAAGGCAATGGGCGATCAAGTAGGCACCGGTGAACGGGATGGCGCCGACAAGGAATGCATTCCGATCGAGCGCGATTTGCCATTGGCCATGGAGAAGGGCGTGAAGCGCCCGTGAACCGCCGCAAGTCGGGCAATACAGGCCGGTTGCCGAGTGTAGCGGGCATGCGGGATAATAGTCGAGCTGGGTAGGATCCGCGAAGGCAAAGAACGCAAGGATGCCGGCAACTGCCAAGAAAACGCCTCCGAGGATTAGCCGCCCGGATTGGAAAGGGACCGGCTCCCGGTTACAGCGCGGCGGGATCCCTCCTTCGTCCCGTCGCTTTGTCATTCCCTCGTGCGCCATCCCTTATGTCAAAGTAGAAGCGGCTGCCAGCCGCTTTTCCTCCTCTTTGTTGCTTTTGGAACCATTATTACGGGCGCTCTTGCAGTTGCTCCAGTTTTTCCACGACAATGCTCAGGTTGCCGGTGATTGCGAGGATCAGGAATGTGGCCAGACCCAAAATCGATAGGATGAGTCCTGCAATCGCCAGGCCGCGTCCCTTGTACCAATGGGGGAACGTATTAATCTGGTTGAGTCCGATTGCGGAAAAGACGATGCCGAGTGCGGAAAAGACCGGACCGAATCCGCAGCAGGAGAGACCCAAGATCCCCATCACCAATCCGGCAATGGACATCCCATTCGTGACGCTCGGGGAATCGCCTGAAGCCGGTGTTCCTTCCGTCCCCGACGGGACATTGAAGAGCTCGGCAAATTCCGAAAATTCCGCCAGCGGGCGCCACTCGGTCTCGCCGTCCCGCTGGGTCAAGGTGTGCTCGTTGGCTCGGCCATCCTTGATCCATCGCTTGACTTGCTCCTCGGAAGCCGGGCCGTATTCTTGCTGATCGCCGCCGATGATCCGGTACATGAAATTTTAGCGCTCGATTCGGTAAAGGTGAGTTTTGGTCCGTAGAAAAAGGGTGTTGTCGACGATCGCGGGTGACGCCATGAAGCCGTGATCAAGTTGGTTTACGGCGAGCTTCTTAAATTCGCGCCCGTGTGCGATGACCGTGGTCTTGCCTTCTTGGCTGCAAAAATAGATTCGGCCATTGACCTCGACCGGGGATGCCGAGTAATTGCCCCCGATGCGCTCTTCCCAAACGGGGTCACCACTCTCGGCTTCCAGGCACGTTGCCACCCCCCCGTCGCTTACCATGTAGAGCAGTTTATCCACCAACAATAAAGATGGCTTTTCCGGCACACTGGAGCGGGCAACTTCCCAAACCAGATTCGGCTTGTTGAAGTTGCCGTCGGTGGCCGGCTTGACCGCCCGCAGCTTACCCTGGGAGAACCCTGTCGGAAAGTAGACCATCCCATGTCCAAACACCGGTCGTGTGCTCGCTGAATGGCTGGAGCGCTCTTCGAGCCGCCAATATTCGTCTCCATTGTTCGGATTGTAGGCGTAGGCCGCCTTGGCACCGACGCTGATCAGCATCGGCCTTCCCTCGACATGGATCCCATGCGGGGTTGAGAAAGCCTTGCGAAAATCGCCGTCTCGCTTCGGCTCACCATCGGGCGCCAGATCATGGAACTCGATCGACCGTTTGGTTCGCCAGGCTGTCTCACCCGTCTCTTTGTCCAAGGCGATCACATATTGGCGGTCGCTGCCGTCGAAGTTCATAATCAGCTTGTCCTGGTAGGGGATGGGAGAGGAGCCCGCACCGCGGTAATGGTTACATTCGAGGTCGGTCCTCTCCCAAAGGACTTCGCCTGTTTCGGTGTCGAGGCAAGCGGTGCCGGCAGACCCAAAAGTCACATACACCCTCCCTTGCTCGATCACCGGGGTCGGTGAGGCATAGCTATTGAAAGCGTGGATATCTTGCGGGATCGGGACATTGAAAAGCATCAAATCGTGGACGATCTCGCCGGTTTGGCGGTCGATACAGACAGCGAAACGGCGTCGCCCATTTTCCGGAGCGGTTGTCAGCCAGATTTGATCGCCCCAAATGACGGGGGACGACCAGCCCCGACCGTGAATCGCCGTCTTCCAGGTGACGTGCTCCTCTTCGCTCCAGGACAATGGGAGCTGTTCCGCGTCGGCATG
>JAHEOI010000017.1 GCA_018610125.1 Verrucomicrobiota bacterium | reverse complement strand
GGCTGTAACCGAGGAGCAACACAGCAGCCGGCTCGGTGCCGCCCCGCCCCTCCGGGCCGGGCCTCTCTCCCTAACTGCTATTGGCTTGCACCGAATTGGCGCTTCATCGAGTCGAGCGAAGCCTTTTCCTTCGTATGGAATTCGTGGTCTGTTACGGTGTCTTGCCGGACATATGAGCTTTGTATGGTCGGCCGGGAATGAGGCGCTGGCCATCGGAGAAGCCTTCAGGTCGATCGGCAAGGCGCTGAATCAATCGATTTCGCCACTTTTTAAGCAGATCCTGCTGTCGGGAATCATCAGCCAGGTTATGCTCTTCCTCCGGATCATGCTTGAGGTCGAACAGTTGTTCCTTGCCGTCGTCCAAGGGCCGCCAGATATATTTGTATCGGCCATCGGTCAGCGCCTGGAAGGCTTGCGGTTTGCTGTAGGTGGGAGCATGCTCGAAATGAAGCCAGGGACGAACCGATTGTTGTTTTCCTCGAAGCGTGGGCACCAGGGAGACGCCGGTGACCTGCTCGGGGGTGTCGATGTCCGCGATATCAGCCAAAGTCGGCAAGATGTCCTGGGTGCCGACAGGCTCTTTGGAGCGCACGCCCTCTTTGAAGTTTAGGTCGTCGGACGTCGCAATGATGTATGGTATATTGGCTGAGCCTTCGTAAGGCTCACACTTACGATAGTAGCCGTGATCACCAAGCATTTCGCCATGTTCGGAGACGAAGACAATGACCCATGACCGTCCGCTCTGCTCGCTTTGCCGCTTGAACGTGTCGATGAGCGACCCGATCTGGTGATCAAGATGGTGGATCAGGCCAAAATAGCCCGCCTGCGCCCGACGCAGCCGTTTGCCCTTGAGCAGAACGCGCGTGTTGCTGCGCCGTGCGTCCGTGCTAAGCCAATCCCAGTCGACCCAGTCGCCTCGTGCCGGATCCGGCAAATCCATTTTCAGGTATTTGTTGAAGTAGGAGTCGGGCGGGAAAAGGGGTGAATGCGGTGCATAAAACGAGGCGGTCAAGAATATCGGGCGATTCGCGTCGGCCTGCTTGACCCACTGCTCCGATCGTCGGGCGGTCCACGCGGTAGGATGCCACTCATTATTCAATGGCCAAGGGTTGGCATGCCAATAGTTATATGACACGCCCATTGCCTTGACCATGCTTCTCAGACCTCGATTACGTAGCCGCTTTCCGAACCGAGTGTCGGGGGAGAGCTTCTTTTTAAGAAAACGAACATAGTCTTGATTTCTCCCATACCCCGAAAATACCGAGCCTTGAATCGTATCCTCGTAGCCCAGCTTTTCGTCGGGCGTTTCCTGGTGCATTGTGCGACCGACCAATGCCGTCTGGTAGCCGGCCTCCTGGAACAGTTGCGGCATCGTCCGGCGCGTGATTCGCGTGCCTGTGTAACCCACCACGCCACTAGCCTGGGGAGACATACCCGTGAGCATTGCGTAACGCGTGGGAATGCACGAGGGGACCTCGGCATATGCCCGGCGAAACAGCGCGCCTTCTTTTGCCAATTGGTCAATGTTGGGTGTTTCCACCACCGGGTGTCCCGCCGCCGACATCGCATCTCCCCGCATTTGGTCCGGAATGAGGATCATCACGTTGGGCGACTTTGTCGCCGACCCCATGCCGGGCGTAGCAAGGCCGGCAATCAGCATGATCATAATCGCACCATACCAGCGCGCCGAAAACTGCCGATGGCCGCCCCTCTCCGTTATGCTTTGCGAATTGCGCCTCATTGTATTTCCCGGCTCAAATTTCGGATTTACTCCCCATTTTATGCGAAGTAAAGAGGATATCGAGGGTTCAATACTTGACGTAACGATTATTTTCAAGGCTGATCTCGCCCATCGCTGTCCCCTTGGTGCTGCTCGAGCTTCCGAGCTCGGATATGGAGCTGATCGACCTTGGCCCACTTTTGATTGATTGGCCATTCCGCCCAAATACCGATTCCTTGAACCTGCTTCAGCGACTCGTTGGTCATGTCGACCTTTTCCTCGGTGGCCAATGACTCGATGTCGACGCGACGCCACTCTTCGACATTGGTGATCTTCCAAGCCTGCTGTTGCCATTGGTCGGTCTCGTGGATATGGCGTTTCCCGCCGACGATCCACCCTGGTCCGTCGATCTTCAACATCGGGGCGAACCGCGTCGTTGCCTGGGCTTGGACATCAAACGCAATCCGAGCGGATTTTCCCGAGAGGTCCGCCATTACGTCGTCGGTAAAGAGAATGTTTTTATGGTGAATCCGTACGGAGCCTGTCCCGAGATAACCGGCAAGGTTGGAGGCATGCCGAGGTGAGCCACGCTCCTCGCGCCATTTCCATCCCCGATCCTGATTTCGGAAGCGCCAGTGACCTAGGGCATGTTCTGTCGGAATGGATTCGCCACGCCGAGGGGAAAAATCTTCTATAAAGAGTTGATAGCCATGCTGCCAAGTGGTCGCGTTGACTTCACTCGATGGGTCGGCATGGTATTTCCCAGCGTTGGCGACAATTCGCCAGGTGTAAGAGGTGCTTGGTTCAAGCTGCTTATCCAGCCAGCTTGTTCGGTCCGGTGCCAACTCCCGCACCTTCCGGAAGGAGCCGCTCTCTTTCCGACGCTCAACGACGAGCTCTTTTGCCCCGTAGTCGCGCTTGGCCCAGCTTAACCTGGCCCGATCATCCCCGACGATCTCGACTGACAAGCCATCGACAGGCAGCGGGCGCCTACGTCCCTCCAAGCTGACTTCGCGTGCCGAGGCATTGCTCAAAAGCCGCCCTTGCTCGGTGTCGAAGGCAATCGTCCGGTCGCCGATCTCGGCCTTGACGCCGTATCGATTCCTTTGGTGAATGTCTATTGTTGGAAGCTCGCCATGTCCCACTGCCATCGCGACCACGAGATCCGTGCTGGCCGCGCGGGTCTCAATTTGTAATGGATCCGCCACTGTAAGGGCGGCCCCTTTCGGCGCCAAGACCCACCCTTTGACAAATCCCGTGGAGCGTCCTCTCATGACAAACGTGGCGACACCATTCTCTTCCCTCTTCGTCACTTCAATGCCCCAATCGCCTTCGACATCGCCCAGATTCGCATTCCATGTGTAACGGTGTGTCCGGTCGGAGACGATTTGGTCGGCTGTTGCCATCAAGAGTGAATTCTCTCCGAATGCCGCATCCTGAAGGAAGAAATCGCGGCGGACGGTGATCCCGGCAAGCCGGCGGTATTGATTCCCGCCTCCGAGCACCGCGTAACCGGTATCCTTGCCTCTCTTGAAGCTCTCGAAAGCCTTAAGCTCTCCGGTGTAGTCGGTGGAAGGGACTTGGCCATCGACGAGAAGCTGGCTGTAATAGTCCGGATCCCGCTCTTTGCCAGGTCCACCGATAAAGAGCGTATTATAGGCAAACAGACCGATCTGTGTCGCCTCCGCTTGATCCCACGCATGCGAATGACGTCGCTGATCGGCGGTAAAATTGACGACGATGTCGCTCGGATCCTGCCACCGGTTTCGGAAATAGCCCATTCCCGAGCGGCCATGGACCATCTTGGGGAAGACACCCGTCGGATCTTGCGCCTTCACGTCCTCGGGGTAATAGATTAGTGCCCAAACCTGACCTGAGCGCGCCGGGTCATATTTGACGGAGGGATCGTCCAACGGAACCGCCTTTTTCCCGATATGCCGATCATACCACCACTTAAAATAACCCAGCTTGTCCTTTGGCACACTATGGAGCAAGAGCGAGGCCCATCCTTCATCATTAATATTGGGACCGCCGACTCCTGACATCAGAAAGACCCGGCCTCCATCCAAGCGATGCGAGCTTGGGATACGACCAAATGTCCCGGCATACATGGCTTGTTTCCACCAAGCGTGGTTTGCTGCCTCCTCGGCCAACGCCTCGTCACCGATGCTTTCCGTCGCATAAATCGCCCTCAATAAGAAGATCCCTCCGTATCCGGTATAGCCGATCCCTTCCTGCGAGATACCCAGCTCGTCGTAGCCATTCCGCATATGCCGGATTAACTCCTGTTTGAGGAATTCATAACGCTCGGATCGCTCTTTTTCCTGTCCGGCCGACAACAGCAGGATCAATTCGCCCCCGCGACAGACAGCAACCCAATTCGAAGCCCGTTCATGCCCGAAATTCGCATGGTGATAGTCCGGCCAGGCGTCCAAGGCGGCCGTGATCTTGTCGCGGATGTATCGACGTTGCGACATGCTCCAATCCGCGTAGCACCAGTCGTATGCGATCGCAAAGCCGAGACCTACAGTTGCCCTTGAAAGGCCGTATCCTTCCTCGGGAAGACGTCCGTCGGGACCCGGGTTCTCGTGGACTGCCTTGAGCGTCCTAAACGCCAAATCCGAGTAACGGCTGTCGCCGGTAATCCGGTAAAGAAAGGCTGCCGATTGCGCGAGGTAAGATCGGGCGTAGTTCCAGTTCTCCTCGGTCGCTCCAAACAAGCGAAAGTTTTCCTCGTCGACCTTGGATTTCAACGCTTTGTAAGCCTCGGCATGATGAGTCCCGGGTGACTGGATCGCTTCGCGGATCTCTGACACGCGCCGTTCATTCAGAAAGAGCCGCGGATGGGCGACGTTCGATGCTGCAAACACGGCCTGACAGGCCCCGGCCCACAGCAGACCGCCAATAAGCACCGCCCCAGCTCGGAAGCATCCTTGCTTGTAATGCATACTTTGATCGTGCTTGCATACGCGGACCATGACAAGAGAAATGGGCTTCAGGTCCGAATCAAGCCAGAGAAGCAATGCCAAAATGTGAGAATGACTTGACCCGCGCGCCGGGAATTGTGTTAAAATTTTGTTCGTTGGTGATGAAGAAGACGCGACAAATCCTTTTCATCGTTACCGTAACGGCCTCCTTATTGGAAATCGACAGTTGCCTCGGAGTGGAGCCTCCTCACCTTCAATCGCCCGGCACTACAAGCTCATCCGGCCCAATACTGTCCGAAAACGTGGTTGTTTTTTCATGGGGTGTCGTGTCCAAGGCTAGCGGCTACCGCCTCTATGTACGGGACCTAAATACAAAGGAGCTTGTCGTTAATAAAACGATCCGTGGAAAGTCGAATGTCACGCACACGGCTCAACTGGAGCATGGCCATGAATACCGATGGAACATGCAATCATTGGCTGACGGTTCGGCAAACGAGTTTTCCGATACCTTCTATTTTCGGATCGAATCTCCCCCGGTCAAGCCGCAGAATGACTCACTTCGGTCGCGTCCCGTGGTCACGGGCGTCGATCCAAATCCCGTGCCCGGTTCTACCTCCAGGCAGTGGATCACATTGCATGGCAAGCACTTTGCCCCGGGCTTTTCGGTCACCTTCCGTGACGAGACCAAGGAGGTGTCCTATCCGAGGATTACTGATCCGGATCGGCTCAAGTTTGTTAGTGACAAAGAGGCCCAAGTATTGGCCGGGTTGGGAGAATCGCAAGCACGGTGGTCTGTCGTCGTGTACGATCAGGAAGGGACTTCTTCTGCGCCGTTTGGGCTCCAGGTTGACGCTGCTCTCCATCGGCCTTCCGATGGCGGGCTTCGAATTGACCCAAAATTCGTCGCTACCAAATACGAAAACGCGTTTGATGAAACGCTTGGCGATGCCCAGCGACAAGGCCTCCTTCGTTTGCTTCGATTCATTCGGGACGATCCTCGCGTGACCGACTTGCGTTGGGCGGCCTATATGCTGGCAACCGCCAAGCGCGAAGTGGGCAATCGGTGGCACCCGATTCCCGAGATGGGTAGGGCGGCAGGCAAGCTGTACGCCCTTAAGGATCCGGTCACCGGGCGTCGTTACTATGGCCGCGGTTACGTTCAACTGACATGGAAGTACAACTATGAAGTAATGAGCGAGGTCGTGGGGGTCGATTTGGTGCGTCAACCCGACTTGGCGTTGGTGCCGGAGTATGCTTACGAGATGATGTCGTACGGTATGCGAAAGGGGATGTTTACAGGACTGGCGCTATCGGATTTCATTAACACCAAAAAGACCGACTACATTAACGCAAGGCGTATTGTTAATGGCCTCGATCGTGCTCGCCTAATTGCCGGCTATGCCGAGACCTTTGAAGAGATTTTGCGTGCCAGCAAGGTTGCCCTTTCCGAGACGTCGACTCGACTCGCTCGCCTGCAGGTTAAGCCTGGTAATAATGGCGATCGGTACGAGCTGAACGTTATTTCGAGGCCGCGTAGCGATCGGCTGCCAGGTCGGCACAGATGATTTGGTTGTCATTTCTGACGTAGATCCGCTGATGAGCGAATGCGGGATGGGACCAAACGACCTTTCGTGGGAGGGTGCCGGCCTTATTGGTGGGCTCAAGCAAATGGGCGCGATCGATCTCATGGTAGCCATCCGGTTTCAGCTTCGCGATGATGAGGTCGCCTTGCTCATTGAACAGGAAGTAGCGATCGTCATTTTTGACGATGAAGGCATTGGCCCAGCGAGCCTTTTTGTCGCCCGTGGTGGGCTTCATGCTCTTCCAGAGCCGTTTGCCGGTCTTGGCCTCGAGACATCGAAACTCACCATAGCTGTCGACGCCGTAGATGTAGCCATCTTCCAAAAAGGGCGTCGAGATAATGCTATTGATGTGCCGGGTGTCTTTCGCGCTCGTCTTCCAAGTCTCCCAGACCAGCTTGGCTTTCGGCTCCTCCGACACCAAGCGAAACATCATGCTACCGTTGTAAAAGGAGGTCAGGAACAACGAGGATCCCATTTTGCGCGGCGTGGGAATTGTCAGTCCCGACTTGATTTTGGCTTGATGGGACCAGTAGACCTTGCCGGTGTTGGGATTCAATGAATTGACGGCCTCCGGGTGCCAGATAATGAGCTGCCGGACACCGCCTGCCTTATAAATGACCGGAGGACAATAGCCCGGCTCGGTGCTGCTGAGATTGCTCCAGATTTCTTGGCCGGTCTTTTTGTCGAAGGCGACCGCGGTTGTGCCGTCGCCGCCGACGAGGCAGATCAGCTTGTCACCATCGATCAAGGGATGCGCTGAGAATCCCCAGAGCGGGGTCTCAACACCAAAGTCCTCCTTGAAATCGCGCGACCAGACAACCTTTCCCGTTTTTGCATTGAGACAGAGCAGGTCACCCTCGGCCCCGAGCGTGTAGACATTGCCTCCATCGATAACGGGTGTTGTGCGGGGTCCGGCAGGGAAGCTCATCGTGTAAGTGCATGAGTACTCATGCTCCCACTCGATTTCCCCGGTTTGCTCGTTCAGACAGAGAATGCGCTCGGT